>NZ_JBHIPJ010000001.1:0-25077 GCF_042195945.1 Bartonella sp. AP30XZML
CACCTTTAAAACTCTTTGAAAAAAAATGAATTGGTACAAAACCTAGTGGCAAAATATACAAAACCCGCTGGCAAGCTACATCAGTAAAAACAATAGGTTACATATAACAAAGAAGAGTATGGTGCCCAGACGCGGATTCGAACCACGGACACGCGGATTTTCAGTCCGCTGCTCTACCAACTGAGCTATCTGGGCATGCTTCATAAAAAATATAAAGCGTTTGCGGTTATAACATTAAAATTTTCTCTGTCCAGTCATCAAAAGAAAAATAATTGATTTTTTAATAAGTTTATCTCCCTATTCTAGAGCGTTATCAATGAATCTTTATCATAAAATAAATTTGATAGGTATATTGGATAGTTTAGTGTATTGTTATTAGAATGCTGTCTTATTGTGGTGATGATACGAAAAAAAATTAAAAGAATCAATCGAGAGGCATGATTAAGAAAGATTTTTTATAAAGTTTCCGTGAATTTTAAGCATACGCAATAATAGACAATATTTTTGACTTTTTTCTAAAAAGATTATTGATTAGTCTTTATAATAATTTGTTTTTCTTTATAAAGAAAGAAAAACATCTAAAAGGGGAGAAATAATGATAATGTTACAAAAACCAAGTAATCGTCCCAATAATACTAATTTTTCTTCAGGTCCTTGTAGCAAACGGCCTGGTTGGACTCTTGATGTTCTTAAAAATGCATTAGTTGGGCGTTCACATAGATCTAGAGAAGCAGAATTAAAACTTGCTGAAGTTGTTAATTTAACCCGTGAGATTCTTGAGGTTCCTTCTGATCATCGTATAGGAATTATGCCAGGATCAGATACCGGTGCTGTTGAGGCTGCTCTATGGTCTCTATTAGGTGAGCGTGGCATTGATATGGCAGCGTGGGAAAGTTTTGGGTTTGGGTGGAATAAAGATGTTGTCGAGCAATTAAAGCTTTCTGATGTGCGTCGTTTTGAAGCTCCTTATGGTGAAATACCAGATTTAACACAACTTGACTTTGATCGGGATGTTGTTTTTACATGGAATGGGACAACTTCTGGTGTGCGTATTCCTAATGCAGATTTCATTCCGCATAAGCGGGCTGGATTGACCATTTGTGATGCAACATCGGCAGCTTTTGCGCAATATCTTGATTTTTCAAAATTAGATGTTGTTACTTTTTCATGGCAGAAAGTTTTGGGAGGCGAGGCTGCACATGGTATGGTGATTTTAAGTCCTCGTGCTGTTGAGAGGCTTGAGAATCATGTTCCAGCTTGGCCTATGCCCCAACTTTTCTATATGACAAAAAATGGAAAATTGAACGAAGATATTTTTAAAGGAAAGATCATCAATACACCTTCTATGCTTTGTGTTGAGGATTTCCTTGATGGGTTGAAGTGGGCAAAATCTCTAGGAGGTGCAGCGGCATTAAGAGCACGGGTTGAGAAAAATTTTTCTGTACTTGATGCTTTTGTTCGCAAAACGCCATGGTTAGAATATTTGGCAAAAGATCCTGAAGTGCGTTCTAACACCGCTATTTGTTTAGATATTGTGGATCCAGTGATTACTGCTTTGGATACGGAAAAGCGAGTATCTTTTATAAAAGCGGTTGTGAAGCGTCTTGATGAGGAAGGGGTTGCTTATGATATCGGTTCGTATCGCGATGCTCCTCCTGGTCTTCGAATTTGGGCGGGTATAACAATTGAGGCTTCCGATCTTGAAATTTTAACACAATGGCTTGAGTGGGCGTTCCAAGTTGAAAAAGCACAGCTTTAAATAATTACTGGTGATTTTCACAGGGTGTTTTTAAACAGAAAAAGGATACGAGAGATTATGATGATCTTTCGTATTCTTGTATCAGACAAACAGCCTCTAAATATTACATGAATTGTAAAAGATTAACATGAATTGTAAAAGATTAAGAGGAGGAATAAATGCTCTGTCAGGTGTTGGATACGCACAAATTAAAATCTCTATTTTTTTACTTTTTGTAGCAAAAATGACAGATTTAAAATATTTTGGTATTTGCTTATCTTTATTATCATAAATTTGAAAATTTAATCACTTGAAGATTGAGAAAAATCTGAAATGAAGAGTCGCACTTGCTCTAAGGTTTCGTTATAAAGAAGTGTTTGTTTTTGAATGCTGGTTTTTTTGACCAAACACGACGGAGAAAGTTATGGCCAATGTAGTTGTTGTCGGTACACAATGGGGTGATGAAGGCAAAGGTAAAATTGTAGATTGGTTGTCTGAGCGAGCAGATATCGTGGTGAGATATCAGGGGGGGCATAATGCTGGCCACACATTGGTTGTTGATGGAGTCAGTTATAAATTATCACTTTTACCGTCTGGTTTAGTGCGTGGCAAGTTATCAATTATTGGTAATGGTGTTGTTGTTGACCCTCATCATTTTGTTGCAGAAGTAAAAAAACTATGTAATCAGGGTGTAAAAATCACACCAGAAATTTTGCGTATTGCTGAAAATGCTCCTTTGATTCTTTCGTTGCATCGTGATCTTGATGCAATTCGAGAAAGCGGTTTATCTGGTTTAAAGATTGGTACAACAAAGCGCGGTATTGGACCGGCTTATGAAGATAAGGTGGGACGTCGTGCTATCCGAGTGATGGATTTAGCAGAAAAAGATACACTTATGGCTAAGATTGAGCGGCTTTTGAGGCATCATAATGCTTTGCGTCGTGGGATGGGTGTTGCAGAGATTGATTCTCAAGCGCTTTATGATGAATTGATGCAAGTTGCGGATAAAATTTTGCCCTTTATGGATTGTACGTGGCGTCTTTTAGATGAAGGTTATCGAGGAGGTAAACACATTCTTTTTGAAGGTGCGCAAGGTGCTTTATTAGATAATGATTTTGGAACTTATCCTTATGTAACGTCATCTAATACAGTTGCTGGGCAAGCATGTACAGGTTCGGGGATGGGACCTGATGCAATCCATTATGTTTTGGGTATTGCAAAAGCTTATACTACACGCGTTGGAGAAGGGCCGTTCCCGACAGAGCAGATAAATGATATTGGTGAATTTCTGGGAGTGCGTGGACATGAATTTGGTGTTGTAACGGGTCGAAAGCGTCGATGTGGTTGGTTTGATGCTGTCTTAGTACGTCAGATGGTAACAATTTGCGGTGTTCAAGGTATAGCATTGACAAAACTTGATGTTTTAGATGGTTTGGATGAAATAAAAATTTGTATTGGTTATGAGCTTGATGGTAAAAGGATTGATTATTTACCTTCTTCCATGGGAGCTCAGGATCGGGTGAAGCCTATTTATGCAACATTAGAAGGTTGGAAGAAAGAAACAGCACATGCATTGAGGTGGGAAGATTTACCAGTGCAGGCTATTAAATATATACGCTATATTGAAGAACTGATTAATACAAAAGTGGCTTTATTATCCACAAGTCCAGAGCGTGAAGATACTATTCTTATTACGGATCCCTTTGTTAATTGATTATTGTTTTTAGATTTCTATATATGTTCTCTGTTCATTTTTGTATCTTTTTACAAAAAAAGTTTTTAAGAGCACGTAAGAGAAAGGTGCAAAATAGCATTGTTTATTTTTCATATTCATTTTACATTATGTTGTACCAATATTAAATGGCAACCAATTTAGAAGGCTAAAATAAAGTTTTTTGGCTTTACTATTGATTTTTTCTCAGTTTAAGAGAGATTATAGAGGAAATGGTAGATTTCGTTGGAATCTTAAAAAAGACAATTAATGCACAAAATAATATTACACCACAAGTGCGTAAGCGGATTTATAAGCGGGCTACCGAAACACTAGAACATCAATTTGTAACAGCAAAAATACCACAAGCAATAGCGGATGAACAAAGAAAGATTCTTCAAAGTTCTATTGCAACTGTTGAAGGAGAATATTTAGCAGTTGAAAAGAAACGGCTTTCTTCAGTTATTGGGTGGAATCCCACAAATATAAATGAAGATAAGAAAGTTACAAAAAAAACTATATTACCAAAGAATAATGAATTGTCAGAGGTAAACATAAAAAGAAAGCAGGATTTTGTTACACGTTCAAAGGATAACAAGGTATTTGTTGAGCTTTGTGTATCAGATATACCAGATGCAGAGCCTGTTAATATGGAGGCTGATGTGCCTTCTCAGCATGTTAATAGCTGTGTGTTAAAGATTTCTCCTTCGCAGGAAGATAATCCGCATATTGTTTCGCACATTTTTTCTCAGGCTTTACGTCGTGCTAATAAATCGTTAGTGCAAAGGCGTATTGTGATAAGTGCTGTTTTTGTTGTTAGTTTTGTTGTTTTAATTGTTGGTATTTTTTTTGTTGGTGAGCGTGTATTTGTATCAAATGATTATCAGTTTTTAGAAGAAAATCTTCAAGCTTCTCACAGAGTACCAAAGGCATTTCCAATTAAGAGAAAGTTAACACAACGCTTATTAGAGGATGGAAGTGAAATTGATGTTGGTTTAAAACAAGCGATAGATTCTTCGGATGAAGAAGTACTCTCAACAGTTGTTGATAGCAATTTGCAATCGCTTGAAAAATCAGGTGAAGCTGTTTTCTATCAAGCACGTACAAATTATGATGCAGAAAAGATAGCAACGGGAAGTGCTCGCTGGACGCTTATAAAAGAGTCTCAAGTGAAGGGGTCTCCAGAAGAAACAACTATACAAGGTGATATAACAATTCCTGATGAAGGGATATCATTGCGGTTAATTTTACGTCGTAATACCGATCAGTCATTTCCTGCTTCATATATTATGGACCTTATTTTTATTCTTTCGGATAAATTTTCAGGTAAAGCTATAAGCAATGTTCAAGCATTAACCTTTAAAGCAAGTGAACAATCCATTGGACAGGCTTTAACAAGAACCATTGCTGCAAAGATTAACGATGACTTTTTTCTTGTCGCATTGAGTGGTAATCATCCATTTCTTGATCGAAATTTACAATTGATGCGAGAATTAGATTGGATGCGTTTGGTGTTAACGGATAAAAATGGGCGTATAAGTGAATTAACCTTTGCAAAAGGACCAACAGGTAAGTCTATTTTTAATGAAGTTATTGGACAATGGCTTGCACAACAAGATAAGTTAACAGTTCTTGGTCAAAAAAATAAAACATAGATGCAAAAAAATAAACGGCTGTGAAGAATTTTCCACGACCGTCTTTATCAATTATATACCAAATACACTCACTAAATCTTTACATATCAATAACGTAAAGAATTCGATAGACTAATTTACAAGTATAAAGCCAAGGCATGCTTTTTTTCATTTTCACATTTAAAGAATGTGCAAACCATTGGCTTTATACTTAACTCTAGGTTTTACACTTGACTTTGAGATAAAGTAGAATCTTTGATAGAGTTTTGTACTTTTTCAAATGCACGCATTTCAATTTGTCTTACTCGTTCTCGACTAATATTAAATTCACCAGAGAGTTCTTCTAGGGTTAGTGGTACATCATTTAAACGACGCGCTTTGAATATACGTTTTTCGCGTTCATTGAGATTGTCCATGGCATTTATGAGCATGGAACGGCGATTTTCTAATTCACTTTTTTCAATTAAAATTTGTTCTTGATCGTTAGATTCATCCACCAACCAATCTTGTAACTCGCTGTTTTCTCCTTCTTTTGTCCGAATTGGTGCGTTGAGTGAAGTGTCACCACCAAGCCTACGATTCATTGATACAACTTCATCTTCTGTGACATTCAACTGGGTTGCAATTTCTTTCACTTGTTCTGCATTGAGATCGCCACTATCAAGTGCTTGAAGTTTACTTTTTAACTTACGAAGGTTGAAAAACAAGCGCTTTTGATTAGCTGTTGTCCCCATTTTCACCAAACTCCAAGAGCGCAATACATATTCTTGGATTGACGCTTTAATCCACCATATTGCATAGGTTGCAAGACGAAAACCCCGCTCTGGTTCGAAACGTTTAACAGCTTGCATGAGTCCAACATTGCCTTCTGAAATGACTTCCCCAATGGGAAGTCCGTAGCCCCGATATCCCATCGCGATTTTAGCTACGAGACGCAAATGGCTGGTTACTAGCCTATGCGCAGCTTTTAGATCATTATGCTCACGGTAACGCTGAGCTAACATATATTCTTCTTTTGGCTCAAGCATTGGAAAACGACGCACTTCTTCCAAGTAACGGTTTAAACCACCATCACCTGTCATTACTGATAATAAATTCATATGGGCCATATAGCACCCTCCTTTCATCTGAATTCCCTGATAAGGCAAATTCTATGTTTTAGATAGCTAACTATCCTCATAACCTCACTCTAGCATATTTTTCAATTTTGTTCAAAAAAAGATATTTTATTGTGAAATCTTGAGAAGGGGAAAAGTTTCAATTCATTTTTTTAAAAAGCTTAATAAGTTTAGCCATATCTTGAGGCAGTGGTGCGGAAAACGACATAACTTTACCGGTAGAAGGATGTTCAAAAGTAAGACTTGCAGCATGGAGTGCATGTCGGTTGAATTGATCGATTGCATTTCTAATAGTGGGGTTGAATGTGTTTGATTTTGTTTTAAAAGCGTTTCCATAAACTGTATCGCCTATGAGTGGATGCCCCATATGAGTCATATGAACACGGATTTGATGGGTGCGTCCAGTTTCTAAGCGACATTCCAGAAGGCTAGCAAAAGATGTTGAGTCTGCATGAGAGCCATATTTTTCAAGCAGAGAAACATGTGTAACAGCATGACGAGCATAAGGGTTTTGGTTATGGATGACAGCTTGCTTTGTCCGGTTATGGGGCGAACGGCCAAGTGATGCATCAATTGTCCAGACATTGCGCTGAGGTGTTCCCCAAATCAAGGCATGGTAGCGTCGATCTAATGCGCAGGTACGTCCATGATCAGAAAATTGAGCACTGAGACTTTTATGAGCTAGATCATTTTTTGCAACAACCATAACACCGCTTGTATTTTTATCAAGACGATGGACAATGCCAGGGCGTTTAACACCACCTATACCAGATAAACTATTCCCACAGTGGTAAATAAGGGCATTAACCAATGTACCGGTCCAATTTCCATTCCCAGGATGAACAACAAGACCAGCTGGTTTGTTAATAACAATGATATGATCATCTTCAAAAAGAATGTCCAATGCAATGGCTTCAGCGCTAGGTTCTGCATCACGAAGGTCCGGCATTTCCAATTCAATTATTTGGTTAGGTTTTAATTTTGTTTTTGGTTCCTTTATGAATTGACCATCAATTTTAAGACAGCCTTCACGGATGAGGGTTTGCAAACGCGAACGTGAGAGCACGTCATGATATTGTTTTGCGAGCCACTGATCAAGACGTTGCCCAAGAGCACCTTCATCCGTTATTTTCTGTATTACCATACGATTCCTATTAAGTTTTTAATAAGATTTTACCAGTACGAAATTGCTTTACTATCGAGAAATTCTTTAATTCCCCAATGTCCTCCTTCACGAGCGCGCCCAGAAAATTTTACACCTCCAAAGTAGCTTCCACTGGGTAATCCATGTCCATTAACTTCTACCATACCAGAGCGTACTTGTGCCGCAATACGACGACATTTGTTGCGATCTTGCGATTGAATATAGTTTGTAAGACCATACTCAGTCTCATTCGCTAAAGCGACGGCTTCTTCTTCTGTACTAAAAGAAAGAATCGAGAGAACTGGACCAAAGATTTCTTCTTTAAAAATACGCATATGAGGTTTTACATCAGCGAAGACTGTTGGACGGACATAATAACCGCGTTCCATTCCGTTTGGTAAACCAGTCCCGCCTGCAACAAGAGTTGCACCTTCATCAATTCCCGATTGGATAAGATCTTGAATTTTATCATATTGTTTTTTTGAAACAATGGGCCCAATATGATTTCCTTCTTGGCAGTTTGGTCCTACTTTTGTTGTTTCTGCAATATCTTTGGCTATTTTCACGGCTTTGTCATAGATGCTCTGTTCCACAAGCATACGAGTTGGTGCATTACAACTTTGTCCACTATTATAAAAGCAATGTCGTGCACCACGTTGAACAGCATCTGAGTCGGCATCAGCAAAGATAATATTCGCTCCTTTTCCCCCAAGTTCCAGACAGACTCTTTTTAAAGTAGCGCTGGCATTTTTAGAAATATCTTTTCCTGCTCTAGTTGAACCAGTAAAGCTGATCATTTCTAAATCTGGATGTGCAGAGAGGTAAGAGCCGACAGTTGCACCATCACCATTGATTAAATTAAAAACACCGGCTGGAAGTGCGGCTTCATCTAAAAATTCAGCAAAAAGCATAGCAGAAAGAGGCGCAATTTCAGAGGGCTTTAACACCATGGTACAGCCAGCCAAGAGAGCAGGAATAACTTTAAGAGTTACTTGATTCATGGGCCAATTCCATGGCGTAATTAATCCTACGACGCCGATAGGATCGTAGTGAAGGATTGCTTGCTCATTTCCCTTTATTAAAGTTTTTTGGAACGAAAACTCTTTATAAGCTTCGATAAAATTGCGAATATGGGAACTGCCAGTTGCAGTTTGCGCATTAAGCGCCATATCAATTGGTGCCCCCATTTCCATTGAAATGGTTTTTGCCATGTCTTTGGAACGTTTTTCGTAGATCTCTAGAATTTTCTCAACAAATCCAAGACGCTCATTTGGTGATGTTGTTTTCCATTTTTGAAAGGCTTCTTTAGCCGCATTAATTGCTTTATCGGCATCTTTTGTACTTCCAAGGCTAATGACAGCACAAGTCTCCTCTGTTGATGGATTAATGACGTCAAAATCGTGAGGAGTGCTTGGCTCATCCCATAGACCATTGATATAAAATTTCCGTTTATTAAACATAATTCACTCCCTTTTTTCTATTTGTATTTATGTAATTATGATTGTCTTAGTCTAAGCCTTTTTAAACGAGGATAACAAGGGTAATCTTATAAAAACGCGAGAAATTAGATTATATTGTGATAATTGATCATGGAGAATTCAATAGAGCAATGCTTATTGTATTATTGAAACTAGTTTCTTTTATGAAAAGGGAGAGAAAGAGAGGCATAGACAATTTTCTTGAAGCTTTTTTATCATGAAGTTTTCTTCAAAACAAATGAAATACGAGCTCTATGACACCATAAACTAGGCAATTTATATCGTAAATATGCAAAAGGCAGATTATGAATATGCATTATGGCACTATTTTTTTCATTTAAAAGTAACCATCAGCAAAAGGTTATTAACCTTCGTATGATAGTTTCTACGAATTCTTTTTGAAAAGGTTATTTTTCTCATTGCTATAAATTTGTTGGGTGCCATGCATAATTCGAAAACAAAATCTATTTCTACGTCTTCTTTTTCTGATGATGGTACAAAAGGTGCATCAAGAGAAGATTTATCTGTTAAGATTACTGAGATATTTCCTTATCCGGAAGTGTGGAAAAAGGCATTTGCCCTCGGAAAAAACGTCCGTTTCACGAGAACCCCAGAAGTTGAGATTTTGCGTCGTCGTATAGAAACAGATCCAGTTTTTGCAAAACAGTTTAAAATTTTTACGAAGCAAGATCAAAAAAAAATTACAGATGCAGATATTGTACGTTGTAACAAGAAAACAACCAATATTCTTTCGACAAAAAAAGTCATTAATCCTCAATCAATAGAGAATAAAACATCAGTTTGTCATTCAACGGTTCTGAAGCAGTTGTCACGACAAGCTATTCATATGCCGTCAGCAAATATTCCACTTGAGGAGGATGAACAAGAACGTAAATTACAAGTGGAAAATGTGCTACAAAAAATAAAACCTGCTTTGCATCTTTCCGATGATGCATTTTTTGAGTGTGAATCTTTGATATTTGAACATGTGGAGACTCAAACGTCAAAAGAGGATGGAATATCAATTGACACGACAAATGAAATTACACCGGATATTCCCACAGCCTTTGATGAGTCAATAACGGCTCTTTACCGTGTTCTTGAATACCGCTTTCCACAACTCTATGATTCAATTACATCAGAATCTCCAGCGGAAAGGATGCGAGGCGTTGAGAAAATTTCTGATTTAATGCATACAAATAATGATACTACTAAAGAGAGTCATTCTAAGCTTTCTGTTGAAGATTCTGCTCATACGTTAAGTAATACAGGGGCGTTAAGCGATGCAGGAGCTAGTATAGAGACTGAAAATAGCAATAATACTGTCGCCAATAATACTGTTGATTGTATAAACAAAGCCGTCACAAAGAATTCAAAAGATTTTTCTGTGATGCAAGCAAACAGTAAAACTAAAACATTGCAATCTACTCGTATGCCATTAGGTAATTATGATTCTGCTTTTATGCAAAATATTCAATCTATTGACTGTGATGTTTATGAATTTCCTCCGATCAACTTATTACAGGAACCTGTTTTTCATGAAGGTACGATGATTCCTCAAGAAACATTAGAACGTGGTGCTGGACTTTTGGAAAGTGTTTTGGAAGATTTTGGCATTAAGGGTGAAGTTATCCATGTTCATCCAGGGCCAGTGGTAACAATGTATGAATTTGAACCCGCCGCGGGCGTAAAGTCATCGCGCGTTATTAATCTTTCTGATGATATTGCGCGTTCTATGTCTGCTATTTCTACACGCGTTGCTGTAATTCCTGGACGTAATGTTATCGGGATTGAGTTACCCAATGCGGTTCGTGAAACCGTTTATTTACGAGAATTAATCCAAACACGTTCTTTTCGTGAAAGTGAATTTAAACTTGCTCTTGCTTTGGGGAAGGGGATTAATGGTGAACCGGTCATTGCAGAATTAGCAAAAATGCCTCATTTATTGGTTGCAGGAACAACAGGATCAGGCAAGTCTGTTGCAATTAATACAATGATTTTGTCGATTCTTTATCGTATGACACCAAAGCAATGTCGTTTGATCATGGTTGATCCTAAAATGTTAGAGCTTTCTGTTTATGATGGCATTCCACATCTTTTAACACCCGTTGTCACAGATCCCAAAAAAGCAGTAACAGCTTTAAAATGGGCGGTTCGTGAAATGGAAGAGCGTTATCGCAAAATGGCTAAGTTGGGTGTGCGTAATATTGATGGTTTTAATGCACGCGTTGCACTTGCAGCTCAAAAAGGCGAAACAATCATGTGTACTGTTCAGTCGGGTTTTGATAAGGAAACAGGGGAAATGCTTTATCATGAAGAAGCCATGGATCTCACGCAGCTTCCTTATATTGTTGTGATTGTTGATGAGATGGCTGATCTTATGATGGTGGCAGGAAAAGAGATAGAGAATGCCATTCAGCGCTTAGCGCAAATGGCGCGTGCGGCAGGTATTCATCTTATTATGGCAACACAACGTCCTTCTGTTGATGTTATCACAGGTACAATTAAAGCGAACTTTCCTACCCGCATTTCTTTTCAAGTAACATCAAAAATTGATAGTCGTACGATCTTGGGTGAACAAGGTGCTGAAACGCTTTTAGGTCAGGGGGATATGCTTCATATGGCAGGTGGTGGACGCATTGTGCGCGTTCATGGTCCTTTTGTCTCAGATGAAGAAGTTGAATCCATCGTTGCACATCTTAAAATGCAAGGAAAACCTGATTATTTAGCAACGGTAACAGATAATGAAGACGATAACAAAGAGGATACTTCTGCTGATTCAGCTGCTAAAATTTCTGAGGAAGAAAATTTTGATGAAGAGGGTGAGGAACTTTATAACCAAGCTGTAAAAATTGTTATGCGTGATAAAAAATGTTCAACATCTTATATTCAGCGCCGACTTTCAATCGGCTATAATAAAGCAGCTTCTCTCGTCGAGCGGATGGAAGAAAAAGGCATTGTTGGAGCCGCTAATCATGTTGGAAAACGTGAAATTTTACTCAATGAAGGAAAATAAACAAACGCATTTAAAAATATGCAATTTTTTAAATATCTGACAGTTATTATTTAAATGTGCTTGTTTTATTTTTTTATATAATATTAAAAATTTAAATGGAGAGTAATAAAGCAAAAGCGATCTTTTGTATTAAGACTTCTGATGAGGTAAACAAGCTGATATCAAAGGAGATTATGAGATATTTTAACATTTCTAAATGATCTGGAATATAAAGAAATTAAACAAATCTTTATATGAAGACAGATAATTTGTGTTCTCTTTTTTACAGAGAAAATTTTTAATAAAATAGTGCGGTAGCATATTTTTTCTTTTGTAGCGATTCTAATGAAAGAAAGATCTTTGTATGAATGCCTTCAAATGCCGAGAACTATTGGTAACATTAGGGGCTGAAATTAGTATAATGATGGTGCTAACCAGCTCTTTTATAAGTATAAAAATGGTAATGCACAATGCCTTGATATCCTCTATAGGGACTTTTACATTACACCATTTACAGATGACGTCGTAAAATAAGCTTGGGGATCTTGGGAGATATCTTTTCAAAAAAGGCGCATGAATGTGTAAAATAAGTGTATTCTTTTTGAGTACTATTTATGCGAGGGAGATGTTACCATTATTGTAACAAGATTTATTATATAATGGGTGAATAAGCAACAAGAGCTGGAAGCTTCTTTTTATTCTTGTTTTGTTGATGAAACAGTCAAAATTTTGCTACAGATAATTGATATGAGATATCAAGTTATTTTAACCAGAATAGATAATTGTAAACAAATTAGCATTATTCATTTGAGAGTAAATTCAACACTTTTTAGTTTTAGTTATGCCATTAAAAGCAGATGAGTTAAAGTTAAATACAAATGAATTAAAATGTCAGCAAGAAGCTTTTCGTTTTACACCAGAGCTTTTGCCACGGCCTTTTACGTGGGAAATCGATCACAATGGTTTGTTTTGTGAAGTCTCAAAAGAGCTAGCTGAAGTTGTTGGTCCTCTCTCTTCTTCTATTTTAGGGTGTAGTTTTCATGAACTTGCTCATCAATTTAATGATGATCGATATCTGGTTCTCAGTCGTTTTATTGAAGCGGCTATGCCTTGGAGTAAAGAGATTGTTCAATGGCCTGTTGATGGTTGCTTACAATGGCTTGATGTTGAATTGTCGGCTTTGCCAATTTTTGATGTTAAAAAGCAGCTTAAGGGGTTTCGTGGCTTTGGTGTTTTAAAAATACAAAAAAAAGTCCAAGAAAAAAGAAATGAAAAGCTAGAAACAGAAATGCTATGTCTTACGGAGATAGAACGCTCAGCTTTTCGTGAAATTGCAGAGCAATTGCGTGATGAATTGAATTCATCGGTAAAAGAAGAAAATTTAGTTGAAGAAACAGCTATTCAGTTACCATATGCACAAACATTGCCGGTAAATGCTATAGAACAAGCTCTCGTAAAAGAGCCCGCTGCAGTTTTATCATTGTTGGATACAGCAACAGATGGTGTTTTATGGTTGGATGAAGAGGGCTTTGTTCAATCAGCGAGTAGGGCAGCCTTAGCATTAATGGGTTATGAAATAAATGAACTACGAGGACAACCATTCTCTTCATTATTTACTTTGCAAAGCCGACTTTTGGTTGAAAAGTATTTTAAATCAATCCGTATGGAGGAAAAAAATCAGGTTTTAAATCGCAGTGAAATCGCTGATTTAATGACAAAAAATCATAAAAATATAACCGTTTTGATAACGATTGTATTTTTGGCAAAGCAAGGCAATTATGCTGTTATGTTGCGTGATAGGACACAAACAGTTCCATCAGGAGAAAAAAAAGCAGAAGAGGATAAAATCGTTGGAGTTGTTCATGAAATACGAACACCTTTGAATGCTCTTATTGGTTTTGCAGAAATTATGAGAGAAGGCCGTTTTGGTTCGATAGAAAATGAGCGCTATCATGGATATTTACGCGATATTATTTCCTCTGGAAAACATATATTATTGCTGATTAATCAATTACTAGAGTGCTCGAAGATAAATTATTCTGGTTCCGATAACCAGATTGATTCTTCCCTTATTTCTGAAACATTTGATGTAATATCTTGTTTACGTGCGACGATAGCTTTTCTTGAAACTCAAGCCAATCAGAACGGCATTATCATGCGTATTGTTGCTCCACCTCACGTTCCATTTATTCCTGTATCACAACAAGTGTTTCGCCAGATTATATGGAATCTTCTTTCCAATGCTATTCGTTTTACACCTTTGGGTGGACAGATTATTGTTCACGTTTCTTATAGAAAAGAACGTGTAAAAATTTCAGTGAGTGATAATGGTATAGGGATGAACGAAGAAGAGATTATACAGGCACTGCAACCTTATGGTCAAGTAGAGCGCAAAGATGGACGATCTGGTGATAGCGCTTTTATGGGAACAGGTTTAGGCCTCCCAATGTGTAAAGCAATGGTGGAAGAAAGAGGGGGACAATTTTTACTGTTCTCAAAACCCAATCATGGAACAACTGTGGAAATGTTTTTTCCTCGTGTTCCATGATGTAAATCTTGCATAAAATTATTTTTTCTTAGCCAAAAGATCTCTAATTTCTGTTAAAAGTTGTTCTTCTGAAGACGTTTTTTTGGGGCTTTCTTCTTCTTTTCTACGAATTTTATTCATAGCCTTAACGAATAAAAAAAGAACCCAAGCAATAATGAGAAAATTGATAAGTAAAGTAATAAAGTGTCCATAGCTAATGGTTGCTCCAGCTGCTTTGGCGGCACTCAATGTTGCTTGTTTTTCGCCAGCAAGTTGAATAAACATATTAGAAAAATCAATCCCACCTGTAATCAGCCCAATGATTGGCATAAAAATATCATTGACAATTGAGTTGACCAAGCTACCAAAAGCACCCCCTATAATCACACCGATAGCAAGATCAATCATATTACCTTTTAGGGCAAATTCTTTGAATTCTTTAAGCATTGCATTTTCCCCTTTATATAAGCGATATACGGTAATTTACTTACCGCTTTTGATGAAAAAGGAAAGGGCAGATTTTATTTTTAGGATTATATTACAATATTAATATTATTTTCAAAGAACTTTATAAGGTTTAATAAAGAGCTTTAGGGCTCTATTTGAATGTACATAGAATATTTCCTAGAAAAAAGCTTTTTTGATAAAAACTATATCTGCTTTTTCAACAGAAAGTAGAAAACTGTAGCTTAATTTATATAATTGCCTCAAAATCTTTATGATAACATTAAAAAGAGAGATTTTTACACAATACTACAAAATGAGTAGTGTTGAAAGTTGAGCTATCAGAAAGCTTTTCAAATGAAGTGCATATATTAGCATAACATTTTGTCATAAAAAGAGAATTTAGGAATAAAAAATATATTTCAGCACTGATAGAAGAAATAGATAGATGAGACAGGAGTAAAACTTATAATTTAATTCCTCTTAATTTAGTAAGCGATAATAGCAATTAGGAGGGCATTATGGCTTATCTAAAAGCTATTTGTATTGGGTTACATGAGCTAAAATGGCGATAATTCGGATGGAAGAAACACATTTCATCTGCTGGAAGATTGTATCAGTTTATAAATAGCAGAGCTCTAGGGTTTGCAAGATCATTTTGGTTTGGAAGTCGTTGGTATGATGTTTGAGTTCAATAATCAACTGTCATTACTTAAAATATATGTTAGGCAGAGCACTTAATAGATGCAAAATTGTATTTAACGCATCAGAAATGGCAAAGGAAACAACGCAGATTCTTCAAAATTTTATCAATAGAGTACAAATTGATTGAACATTCTGTTGCTAATAAATGGCGCAACAATAGTATGAATTTAGATGATTTTATGAACCATGTATCCTATAAATGCTAGGAAAAAATAGCTTTATAGAACAAGCTTTGTTTCTATTGAAAACAATATTACACAAAGGAACTTTGGGAATAGAGATAATTTGCCTGCATTTTTAAGAAAATTATGAGCGTGCCTGCATAAGGCGTCATAAAACCATGACTATGGTAAGAGCCATTGATATTCCAATTCATGCTGAATTTTATAAGATTAGGATTCATATTTTAATCTTTAAAAAATGTCGAAAAAGAGAAACATTTTTTAAGAATAAAAAGTTCTTTACATAGTATAACCAATATAAACATGTATGGCTATTATGTGATGAGTTTTCTTCTAGAAGGGGAATATTATTTGAATAATATGCTCTCTTTGATTGGTGATCTTTTGTGTTAAAAGATATAGGTGAGGTGCGATGGATCATTTTTATGTTGTGGAGAAGGATTGATGAGTTTTTTTCGTTGTATTGGCCGTTCTGCCTTATTTATGTTGGATCCAGAGCAAGCACACGGTTTAGCGATTCTCGGGCTGAAAAGTGGATTAAATGGCTGTCAAAAGGTTATCGATAAACGTTTGTGTGTAACTGTTGCTGGGCTTGAGTTTGAAAATTTTATTGGTCTTGCAGCGGGGTTTGATAAAAATGCAGAGGTTGTAGATGGTGTTTTTCGGTTAGGATTTGGTTTTACTGAAATTGGGACAGTGACACCAAAGCCTCAGATTGGAAATCCTAAACCACGGCTTTTTCGTTTAAAAGAAGATGAAGCGATTATTAATAGAATGGGCTTTAATAATGACGGACATCAAGTTGTTTACAATAGATTGCGTGCGTGTAAAAAAACTGGTGTTATAGGAGTCAATATTGGAGCCAATAAGGATACGGTCGATAAGATTGATGATTATACTGCTGGTATTGCTCATTTTTACGATGTTGCTGATTATTTTACGGTTAATATTTCTTCTCCCAATACACCAGGTTTACGTGATTTACAGGCCCGTGACAGTTTGCATCTTTTGTTGAGTGCAGTTTCGAAAGCGCGAAATGAGCAAGAGAACAAGCATGGATTCTCCATTCCTATTTTTTTAAAAATTGCTCCAGATTTATCAGAGAAAGAATTAGATGATATTGCTGAAGAAATAAAGCTTTCTGATTTTAATGGATTGATTGTTTCTAACACAACTCTTTCACGCCAGGGGCTTAGCAATAGTCACTTCAGTAATGAAGAGGGTGGGCTTTCTGGACGTCCACTTTTTGAGCGCTCTACTATTGTGCTTGCAAAAATGCGTAAAAAATTAGGGAAGGAGATTGCAATTATTGGTGTTGGCGGTGTAAAGGATGCACAGACCGCTTTGGAAAAAGTAAAAGCTGGTGCAGATTTAATTCAATTATACAGTGGGATGGTTTATGAAGGTCCACATCTTGCCATAACTATTCTGCAAGAGATTTTGCAGATGATGCAACAAGACGGTGTTGATAACATAAAAGGCTATCGTGATCATAGTTTTGAGCATTGGGCAAAATTTCCTTTGTAAAAAACGCTTTTTTCTTCACAAAAAATTGCGAGATTTTTTTAAAGGGGCTTGCAAACTTTGTTGATTTTCCTTATGTCACATAAGCATAAGAATAAATGTTTACGAAATCGTGAATAGTTATGATACATTTGATTTTATGCGGTTGTAGCTCAGTTGGTTAGAGCGCTGGTTTGTGGCACCAGAGGTCGTAGGTTCAAATCCCACCAACCGTACCATTTGTCTTGTTACAACTTTTCTAATTCTTATTTTTGGCGTTTTGTGAGGCGGTTAAAAAGCCGTGCTTGGCGGGCTTTTTTGCGTGTGAGTCGTCACGGAGCAGAGACCTTGCGCGGATGATTTTTCTCAAATTTTGCCCAAAACGGAATGATACGATCAATAATCGCTTGAAATATAAACGGGTTAGCTAAATCTATGATTCTGACTGCAATTGTAACAATAAATATCTCTATCAGTATATTTATATACTTTTAGTATATTTTGTAAACCAAGAGAATCTTATTTAACTTTCATTATTATTGCTCATAATATAAACTATTAAGTTTAAACACATAAAATAAGTAAGCATAAATTTACTAAAATATGCCATATTTTTGACACAATATCCTTGATTTTGTCAACTATATATTATAAATGCGAACTTGCATGAAAGTGCATTCATATCTCCAGGGGGGGGTTCGGTGGTTAATTATGGGTAAGCCATTTTGGCGCGGGGACATAAGTAACCTTGGGGGATTTATTTATACACTAAATTGGAGAAAATAAATGGGAAGTTCAAGTCGTTCGCACGATTATTGCAGTGCCGATAATTTTAGTAGCAAATATAACTCTGGTAGTGCGTTTGGTAGAAAGCATGGTGGTAAGGTTGGCCTTGCGAGTGGTTTTTTCATAGGATGGGCAGCGGGGCGTAATCCTATGACTGGCATGGCCGTAGGAAGCTTTGGGCAAGCTGTAGGCAATGAATTCGGAGACACCATAGGCGGTTATGCTGGTTATGGTGTGGCTGCTGCCCAGTGTGGCACACAGTTGTTGGGTCAATCTTTTGCTAATTCAGGTGGTGGGATGTTGATGCACTTTTGATGTAGTTCTTTGGGTTATCCTAAAGCCTAGAACGGTGGTACTGTAAAAGGTGCCACCTTTATGTTTAGAATATTGTACAGGAGGAGCTATGGGCGAGTTTAGTATAGTGCTCGTTTATTTTTGTCTGTGGTTTGGCATGTTGTATCTATTCCTCAAAACTATTGCTATTAATGGAAAAAGCATGTTAGGCAGGGAGAACATAGTTGCATTCATAGTGGCGGCATTGGTTATTCCTCCTCTCATTTATGCCTTTGAGTATTTTGAGTATATAGTCGGTGTGCCGATAACATCTTCTCATGTTGCTATAATTATGTTCTTTCTTTCTTTTTGCATTGAATTTATACCCAATATAGTAAACAATATAAAGTGCTTTAGTTTGGCCATTATCGCAAGTTGCCCCATTTTTTTCATCGCAGCTGGTTTTATTGTTATGAGTGATGACCTTCTGTTAGATTTTTTTGATCTGCAGCTTTCGAGCTATATTTATCTGCTTTTCATTATTCCGTTGATGATAGGGGTGGCTCGCTATGTCCTAATTGCTAAAGCTTTGAAGGAAAAATCTATGTCAGTGCTAGATTTAAGCATTTGTATTGGCTGTGGGTTTGCCATAGGCGTCTTTTTTGTGTCATCACTGCTTTTATCAGACCTTCGAGAAATCTATCAACAGATAGGTTTTGCGAACAGGGAGGCAGTGAAAAAAATGTTTGATTATGCAGTGTTTGGTTTCGCTATTCTAACGGGCCAAGTTTTTTTGACATTTTTGATGGTTCTCTTTGTTACTACAAAGAAATATTATTGGTTGGTCCTTGATGTTCTTGCAGAGCTGTTTTTTAGCCTCTTTGTTTCTTATTATGTAGCGTTTGTTCATACAGATGATGACTATGGAATGGTTAGAAGTTGGATTTGTTTGATGTTTGTTGTTTATGTGTACGCGCGTTACATTAAATCAAAGAATGTGAATCTTAGCGTGATTAACCCGTTTAAAAGGAAAACTGAGTGAGAAGACAGGAGGCTATAGTTCTTTGGGTTATCCTAAAGCCTAGAGCAGCCAACCCAGGAGGGGCAGTTTCTGGAGCAATAGTAGGCGGGGTCCCGTGGCGCAGCCGCGGGTATTGCTAAAGCTGGTTAGGATTGTGTTCGCTCTAAGTGGTGAAATTGTTGTTTGACCTGGCTTTTTTAACAAGGTAAAGGCCTTGCTAAGGGGTACGCTATCAGCCTCTTAGCAGGGAGTTTTTCTCCCGCAATAATATCTTGGTATGCTTGGGAGGGCAAGGCGCTTTAAGGAAATTATATGTCTGACTTAATTTTTGGAATGCTGCTTAGTTTTGGGATAAGTTCCAGCCCTCGTCTCCTTAAAAACAATGGCTTGTTGGGTGAGCGCGTCATTTTTGGGGGGGCTAGCTGGCTTTTCCTGCGCTATCATCTTCGCTTATCCACATAGTGAAAGTGGGCTTACAGACTTATCTTTGCTTTTGGTATGTTATCTTGGCATTCTTTTAATTCTGCACGAGCACTACTTATATAAATATTTAGTTCTTGGGTTCTGTGGTGCAGTTGCTACCTTGTGTATTGGGGCAGGTTTTGTATATTTGAGCTCTTTGTTGCCATAGCCTGCTTTGTCTGCTGCTAATAATAGCCAGCAGCAGGTGGTGCATTCCATGAGTTTGGTTGCTGCAAACTATCCCTTTTTTATCCTTTTGATATCAGTTTTAACTGCGGAGCTTTTGCGTTTGTGGTTGCTTCGCGTATATAAGCCAGAATTAGCTGCGCGTGAGATCCTTTATTTCGGGCTGGGCTTGGGGGTGTTCTAGACTTATACTATAAGACCCTCTCAGCTCTTTTTCTTTACTTGAATTACCGTGTTGATAGGGCGCCACAAATGGTGGGCTATGTCGCATTTGAATCTTGTCCACAAGCGATCAGCTATCTTATTGCCGCGGGCATGATTGTATTGATGCATGTTGTAAATACGCGCTTTATGTATCTTGGTTTCCAAGATAAGCGCAAGGTCTATTCCTATCTGCCTTTTGTAATTCATTTTGCGGTTGGTCTTTTGTTTATGTTTGACATTTCTTCAGGCTATGCAATATTAATAAATTCTATTTTTGAGGTTTGCAATAATGCTTGACAAATTGACATTATCTGTTATCGGCGCCGTTTTTTGTCTGGTGCTGATTGTTTTTCCTTTGATGAAGAAAAAAACATTGGTTGAACATTTGGTTTTCTTGCTCGTTGTTTTGTGTCTTGTTTTTCTTTATGTTTATGGCGCTACGAGTTATTTTCCTTATTATGTTTTGGCGCTTTCGCTTATATTGGGGTACCGCTGGTTACTCTCTTTGGTTAAAACGTTTAAAGGTACGAAGGCGATTATTGGGTCAAGCGCTGGTTGTTATGTGCTTTTTATTTTTTTTCTATACGGCTTTATGCGTATGATAGGCAGTTTGATTTTAGATTTTTCTGCTTATAGTACGCCTAATATTGTTTTTGCTGTTGGTCTATTCCCTATAGGCATGGCGATTATGCAGTTTTTTTTGCTCTCTCATTGGGTGGCAGAAGATAATGGCAATGGTGTAGAGGCAGGACTGGGCGTGGGAATGGGGATTTGGGGGGCTGCTATAGGGCTTGTACTGCTTACATCTCTACCAGAAACTGTGAAAATCCTAAAAGGGGCCTTTAGTCTTGATAGGGACTCCTTACTTTCTTTACTTGAGACGGTAATATATTATGCATTTATTATAGGTCTGAATCTTTTATCAACTTTCTTAATGCTTGTAGTTTTCTTTGACAAGAAATGGCGTTTTTTTGTTCTTATCCTGCTTTTACAATGCTTGGCGGCTTGGGCGCGCTTTTCATGGCGGGCCGCTGAGCCAGAACTTCTTGCAATTGGGCATTATACAATCGCTACTATTCTTATGTTTGCTCTTATGCGGCAAATTTATGATTTTGTGCAAGACAGATTATCCATGAAGAAAAATAGCAGTTACGCTGTAGTAAATGAGGGGGCATAATAATGTTGGTTTTATTTATTACTTCGCTTCTCGCAGGCCTTATTTATGGCGCTGTCATTTATAATTTTTTTCGCTCTACATTTAGTTGGATAAATGTGCTGTTGAGCGGCATAGTTTTTGGGGTGATTGTTCTGTTAGTATGGCGTTACTCGGAAACAGAACATAAACTTGATGCCTTACGTTTACTGCAAGTGCTTGGCGTTGTTTTTCTTCTATGTGTGTTTCATCATTTTCTGAAGTTCAAATTGGTTGTCGCTGGTGCTGTGGGATGGTTTGTTGCTAGCTGCATTGCTGGCGGGTTTATTGCTTTTTGGGAGCAATCTGTAATAAAAACGCTTTATATGATGAATATTGTTGAAACCAAGAGTCGTGCAGAGCAGGGGTTGGCGCTTGTTTTTTTATTTTTAACATTTTCGGTTTTTTTTGTTGTAGCAGAAGAAGCTATGCGTCGTTGGTTAGTTACTAAGTTTTATCGGTGCTCGCCTAGTTTGTTGTGGCGTTTGCCGCTGAATATTGGCATAGGCTGGGGTTTATGCGAATTAGTTTATAAGGCGCTAGGGCCTTTCCTTGTTTATAATGGCTGGTCTATTCGATCTAGGTTATTAGCCAATGAGTATGTAATTTTTTATTCCTGGACGCAAGCGAGTATTTTTTTGTGTGCTTTAATGAGCGTCATACTCATGCATATTTTCAATACATGCTTGGCGTATCGTGGTGTTGTTACGCGCTCTAAATTTTATGCGTGTGCGCCTTTTTTTGTCCACGCTATTGTTAACTGTTTCGGTGCAACAGTGTTGGTTACAGAGAAGGTTTGGTTTAATGTTGGGGGCAGCTTGTTTATTCTACTTTGTGTGATGTTGTTCGTATATTTTGAAAGCAAAAATCCTTTAATACAAAACATAAAATTGCGCGCTTAAAGTGTTGTAGAGTGATGAATAACTTTGCGTACTCTAAGTATGGCTAGAGAGCCTGATACGCGCTTTCTGTTCTGCAAAAAAATAGAGAAGGTTAGCACCGACGTAAGGCGTCCAGTACCAAGAGCGACGTCATTTTTGCACTAATTGGGGGAGGGTGTGCCACTGTCCACGCGCATATGGGAGTTTGCAAATATGCTATCATGTAACTTTCTAGTGTCTTCCTTTCTATTATCCTCCATGAGATTGAAGATGGGAATCTTGAGGCGGCGATATGAGACTTAAATTTAAACAACAAGAATTTCAAAATGATGCGGTTAAAAGCGTCATTGATTTGTTTAAAGGCCAGCCACAACGGGATTCTTCTTTTTCTTTGCATTCAGAACAAGGACAATTAGCGTTAAATGAATTTGGTTATGGTAATCAATTATTGATCAGTGATGAAAGCATATTAGCAAATTTACGAGAGGTGCAACAGAACAATAAACTCTTGGCGAGTGAGACGCTAGAGCAAAAGCAGTTTTCTATTGAGATGGAAACGGGAACAGGCAAAACTTATGTCTATAGCAAGACGATTTTTGAGTTAAATCAACGCTATGGCTTTACCAAATTTATTATTGTCGTACCAAGTGTTGCTATTCGCGAAGGGGTATATAAATCACTTCAGGTAACAAGAGAGCATTTTCAAGCAGAATTTGATAATCTGCCCTATCGTTATTTTATTTATAATTCAAAAGATCTTTCGCAAATTCGCCAATTTGCAAGCTCTAGCAATATTGAAATTATGATTATCAATATTGATGCATTTAAAAAGCAGAAAATATTATCAACCTTCCGCAAGATAGACTGAATGGCGAAAGCGCTATGCGCTATATCCAAGACACAAAACCGATTGTGATCATAGATGAACCGCAATCGGTGGATAATACAGCAAAAGCGAAGGAGGCTATTGCGAGCCTTAACCCGCTTTGTGTTTTCCGCTATAGTGCCACGCATAAAGATGAGATTAATCTTTTATATCGTTTAACACCTGTTGATGCTTATCAAAAAGGACTGGTAAAGCAAATTTGTGTTTCTTCTAATCAGATAGAGCAAGATTTTAACCGTTCCTATATTGCCTTGAAATCCGTATCACACAAACATGGCTTTAAGGCGCGCTTAGAGTTGGATATTGCGGGAAAGAATGGCACGGTGAGCCGCAAAACAGTTACAGTGAGACGGCGATGATCTGTATCGCGTTACGGGCGGACGTGAGCTTTATAAGGGCTATATTGTTTCGGGTATCAATTGCATGGCGGGGGATGAAGCTGTTGAGTTTTCTGATACTGAAATTGTCAAATTTGGCCACGCACTTGGTGATGTGAATACAATAGAGCTTAAACGCGCACAAATTTATCGCACTATAGAAACACATTTAGATAAGGAATTGCGGCTTGTGCCTTTAGGGATTAAAGTTTTATCACTTTTTTTTATTGATGAGGTGGCTAAATATCGTAGCTCTGATGAAGAGCCAGCACTTTATGAGCGTATGTTTGAAGAATGTTATGAAGAGCTGTTGGCGAAAAAGAAATATGCCTCCTTGCGAACTAAGTTTGCGCAAAATATTCGAAACGTGCACGGCGGTTATTTCTCGCAAGACAAGAAAGGCGTGTATAAGGATACAAAGGGCGACAGCCAAGCTGATGATGACACTTATAACACGATTATGCGCGATAAGGAGTGGTTATTATCTTTTGCATGCCCCTTGCGTTTTATCTTTTCGCATTCGTCCTTGAGAGAAGGCTGGGATAATCCGAATGTGTTTCAAGTGTGTATGTTGATTGAACAAAAATCGAATTTTACCGCACGGCAAAAGATTGGTCGCGGTTTGCGCTTATGCGTAAACCAACAAGGTGAACCGGTAGAAAATAAAGATATAAATGTGCTGCATGTCATGGTGAATGAAAGCTTTGCTGAGTTTGTGAGTACATTGCAAAAAGAATTAGAGGCGGATATTGGTTATAAACTTGGTACATTGCAGATGGAGCATTTGGTTGTCCGTATTTATGAAGATGTAAAATATGTGGCTGCTAAAGTGGAAGTATCGCAAGCACAAAAAATTGTTAAAATACTTGTTGCAAAAGATTTTATTGATGAGGCGGGTGTCGTTAAAGTAGATCAAAATTTAGTAGCGAGCGAATTTGATGCTATAGGGGCGGAGGAAATGCCACGCGAATTGCGTCAAGAAATTGTGAAAAAAACTGATGCGGGCGCGCTTATTAATGTTGAGATACTGCAAGATCTGATTTATATGACAGCTGTGACGGAAACAAAGATTCTGTCTTCGCAAGAGGCTGCTGATATATTGGTTGAGTTGCGTGAAAAAGCCTTGCTTACATCAGCAGGAAAAATCACAGATACATTAAAAGCGCAATGGGCGACTGGGACGTTAGATTTAAGTGAACGTTTTAGTAAAGGGCAAAAGCAGGCTGTGCTGCAGGCGCTAGAAGCGAGCCAAGCCATGCCGATTATTCGTAATGCTACGCGCGAAGTGCGGGTTAAGCTTAAAAAGCAAACAGTGGATTCGTCAGAGTTTTTGTCCTTGTGGGAGAAGATCAATAAAAAGACCACTTATCGTGCAAAGCTTGATCGCACAGAGTTTGTTGCCAAAGCAGTGGATGCAGTGGAAAAAATGGCACCAGTTGCGCCCGCGCATTTGGTTTATCAGACAGCAGAGATAGTACTCAGTATAATATCAAAAAACACAATAAAGTCAATAGTTTGCTTGCAATTATTTTATATGAATCCACTCAAAAATCCATCTTTTTATGCATGATTCATTTGACCATTTTTTATATAAGATTGCCATGTATGAATAGACCATAAAAAGCAAATC
>NZ_JBHIPJ010000002.1:0-4108 GCF_042195945.1 Bartonella sp. AP30XZML
TAGCTCTTCAAAAATTTATGGCAAGGTTTATGGCAATGCTAGCGTGGGTGGGTATGTTAAGGTCTATGGTTCTGTTTATGGCAATGCTAAAGTGACTGGTTATCACACTATTAGAGGTTTGGTACATGGCAATGCAAGATTAAAAAGAAATGAGTATTCATATACAGAACAAAACCCTTATTATGCATATGGGATTCCTGAGGATTGTGAAATTTATGAAAACGATACCGTTGTAAAGATTGTTGAAAATAAAGCAGCGTAAATAAAATAACGGCGCGGGGGGCTGCTTTATAGCAAAAAAGCCGCGTCCTTTAGACACGGCTTTTATAATCAAAACAGCTAGCGATCTAAATAAACGATTAAAGTAACCAATCGAAATATAAAAGAACGTCTCTTTATTGCACAAAACGTATCAAAAAGCAAGCTGTTAAGTAAAATAAAAATGGGATTCACACTGTAGATTCAGTGATTTATAATTATCATTTATCAAATCAATTTAAATCATAATGAATAAAATGAACGCTGTTAATTTACCTTCTTTTCAAACAGAAGAACAATCTTCTTTTCGTCAACTTCCCCATAATATTGAAGCTGAAAAAGCTTTGCTGGGTGCTATCATTATCAATAATAATGCTCTTGATAGCGTTTCTGATTTTTTAAAAGTAGAGCATTTTTTTGAACCGTTGCATCAAAAGCTTTTTGATATCATTTCACAAATTATTCAAAAGGAAAGAATTGCAGATCCCATTACTATTAAGCCCTTTGTTGAAAATGATGCGAAAATTGGTGACATCACTGTATATAATTACGTGGTGCGTTTAGCTAAAGAAGCTGTAACAATCATTAATACTAAAGATTATGGGAGTGTCATTTATGATCTGTTTATCCGACGCTCTTTAATTAACCTTGGCACTCAAGTTGTGAATAGAGCATATGATGTTTCTATAGAACTTACAACATCACAACAAATTGAAACTGTTGAAAATCAGTTATTTGAGCTAGCAGAAAAAGGAAAATACGGGGGTGGGTTTGAAAATTTTGATACAGCCATTGCAAAAGCACTTAACATGGCAAGTGCAGCGAAAAAGCGTTCTTCAAGGCTTTCAGGGATAGCTACCCATATCAAAACACTTGATGAAAAAATGGGGGGGTTACAAGCATCTGACTTAATTATCCTTGCGGGGCGCCCTGGTATGGGGAAAACCTCTCTGGCTACTAATATTGCTTTTAATATTGCCAATGCTTGCAAGCGTCATGATAACAGCCAAGCCAATGAAGGGGGTATTGTTGGTTTCTTTTCACTTGAGATGTCAACTGAACAGCTTGCAACTCGTATTATCTCAGAGCAAATAAAGGTTTCTTCTTCTGATATGCGCCGTGGTAATATCTCAGAAGAGCAATTTGCAAAAATTATTCACGCAATGCGTTCCTTACAAACAATCCCTCTTTATATTGATCAAACGGGTGGGGTGTCTATTGCACAATTGTCCGCTCGTGCAAGGCGTCTTAAACGACAACATGGTCTAGATGTCTTGATTATCGATTATATCCAACTCATGACAAGCGGTTCAAAGCGTTCATTAGAAAATCGCGTTCAAGAAATTACAGCCATTACCACCGGATTAAAAGCACTTGCAAAAGAACTCAATATTCCCATCATTGCTCTGTCACAACTTTCACGTCAAGTTGAAAACCGAACCGATAAACGTCCACAACTCTCCGACTTACGTGAATCTGGTTCAATCGAACAAGATGCCGACATTGTGCTGTTCGTTTATCGTGAAGAATACTATCTCAAAAATGAAGAACCCAAAGAAGGCACCGCTGAGTATAGCAAATGGCAAGAGGCAATGGAGCAAGCCAAGGGTAAAGCCGAGGTTATTATAGCAAAACAACGCCATGGTCCGACAGGAATCGTTCCCCTTGCCTTTCAATCCGATTTTACACGCTTTAGTGATTTATAACATAATGTAAAACATTAAATAATTGTTATTAGCTAACTGAAAACATTGTAAAAACACATAAAACATGTTATGATCTTTACATCATTTAATGGGACTTACAAACATGCTTAATAAAGTGATTTTAATTGGTCATTTAGGTGCCAATCCAGAAAGCAAAACAATGTCATCTGGCATCGAGGTGGTCAATTTTCGAATGGCAACGTTTGAGAGCTATACAGACAAGGCAACCAATAAGAAAGTAGACAAAACAGAATGGCATTCCATTGTGGTGTTTAATCCACACTTGGCAAAAATAGCTCTCCAGTATCTGAATAAAGGCAGATTCGATATAATATCAAAAAACACAATAAAGTCAATATGTTGTTTGCAATTATTTTATATGAATCCACTCAAGAATCCATCTTTTTATGCGTGTCTAAATTGATCATTTTTTATATAAGATTGGCATGTATGAATAGACCATAAAAAGCAAATCATGATGTAAATATTATAACGCATGTAAACATTCAAATGAAATGAAAAGCAGATATCATTTATAACAGTTCATAAATCTTATGATACGTTTTTATCACAGCACAAATCACATTGTTTTAAAATTTAGTCGTTTGAAATTATCGATAACATAAACCGCATATGTTTAAAGATCACATCTTGTTTTAAAGATTGGTTTGTTTAATCGTATAAAGACCAAAATTATTGTTCCCCAAACTTAAGAAGCGTAAAATCTAAAAATGCTATAGCAATATCTTATTACCTATTGAGGATAATCGTTTGAAACTGTTATAAGGTAAATTGTACCAAAAGATACGCATTTATAGAAAATACAGATCATATAATTTTCCCCCAAATTGGGAAAAACCTCTAAAATGGCATTAAAGAAATTAACTGTTTGAACCTGTCATAAGCTTATAGGTTTAATTTAAAAAATTGCATAAAAGGATTAAGGATAAAATCGCTTTTAAAACGCTTACTAAAAGTTAGAAAAACGATAAAGAGGTATTTTATATCTTATGAAATGAAAAGCCTTTTAATGAATAGATTGCAGACTAGTTTTTAAGAACGGAATTATTCGCTTCCACAAAAAAATGGAAGCGAACAATGCCATGGCAGTAGAGTTACTATCTACTTTAGACTTGGTACTAAAAAACGTTTTAAAAGTTATAGTTTAAAAATACGAAACCAAATGAGGTCCCCTCAAATTTGAGGGCATCTATTTAGACAAAGATAAGCAGGTAAAATACGAAACCGTTGTAACATTATAAGGCATGAGATTTTACTTAATTTTGCTAGCCAAATATAGAGCGATTAATTTGCAAAAAAGTTATGTTTAAAAGAAACTTATGAAAGCCTTTCTAAATACTGTTTAACGTTTGAAACAGATGTTTATAAGCAATTTATAAGCTTATGATCCTTACTTTTGTAAAAAAAACGCTGCTTTTATCTTATGAGAGATTGTTTTGAAAACCAATACTCGTAAATGTAAAAAACGAGTTTTGTTAAAGCTAACAAGCGTTTTGATTTGTTTGATAGGTTTGATTTTAGACAATGTGTTATTTGAATTCACTCAGCTCGATTTTGAGCTTAGTATTTTGAAACGTTTTAAAAGAAGCATCATGATCATGGGCTTTGTTTTCAATAAATCTCTTTAAGTTAAAGACGTTATGATTGATACGTTTGAGAGAAACAAAAAGCGTTTATAGGCTTTCTCATTCAAATGAGTGAGTAAAAATCATAGGTATTATTTACATTCCTTTTGATAAGTTTTCATATCTCAATAGAGCACTTGAAATATAATACATTTTGTATATATGCATTCATTCCTCCATTATGAGTGATTCATTAGAGTCATTATTCAAAAGCCGCGTCATATCACTTGACACGGCTTTTTTTGCATTCTTTCTTTTATGATGGGTTTATAACCATCAAGAAGGCACCCCCATGTCTATTTTTATTCTGTTTCCTCAACAATCTTGACAAGGTTATCGCTTTCATAAACCTCATAATTTATAGGAACTTCCTTTACTTTGCTTTTCTTGGTTAATTTCGCATTGCCATAAGCACGTCCCCAGACCTTAGTATAGAATAAAACCTTGGCATTGCCAAAAACAGAGCCATAAATTTCAGCACAACCGCCCACCAAAGCA
>NZ_JBHIPJ010000003.1:0-16381 GCF_042195945.1 Bartonella sp. AP30XZML
AATGGCACGAAAAATTCTCAAAAGAGAACTTTGGCGTAAAAATATCAATAACAATACAGATTGCCCCCGCTTTGCACCATTCATGAAGCACTCTTTAAAAGAACTTCATGGAACCTCTAACAAGTCCACTCAAAACAGCCACTGCCCTATGACGCTTTTAACAAAAGCACATGCCTCTGTTACCAAAAAAGTGACACCCAAAAACTGCTTTATTTTAATTGCTGAAGATTTCTCCCCCACATTTATATGAAAAAACCTTTAACCAAAACTGTTTAGCGCGTCAATGGTTAATACATCAATATCCCCAATTTAATGCTACAATATATTTATCAATAATTAGAGATAAATTCACTCTCCAGCTCCTCTAAGCCACTCAACACGCATATAAACGAGACATCATCCTATCAAGCACATCCTGTCGTCAAAAACCATCATAGAAAACAATAAGAAATCTCTTTGAGAGCCTTTCAAGACAATTACGCAAAACTCTTTTTCCTGCCTTTGCTCGCCAAATTTGGCGAGCAAACAAAGTCTTGATTTTCTAATAAGTTATATTTAATGGCATTTTCATCAAAGAACTTTTCTCCAAAGACAATGATCTGAGTGATCTGAACAGAAGAGTTTTGTCCAGTGCTGTCAGTGTTGTCAGTTCTTTTTAGAGCCTATATTATTTTTTTAAATGAGAGAAAATTAAAAACATTATATTTCAATAGGTTAGTATTTTAAAAACATAACTCATATCACTATTACAATCTTTAAAGATAACTAATGATGTGAATTGATTAAAACTTGTCAGTTATGTGTCAGTAAATTGAACTGACAAAATAGGCTATTTTAGTGACTCATAAAACCTATCAAAATACTCATTATGATATCTTAAAAGCACATATCAAATTTGTTTTTTTCCATAAAATAAACAGCAAATTTCACTATTTTGCTGATCTGACCTCTCTCATGGGCTGTGGATAAACAGCCTTTAAAAAACCTTTTGAAAAAAATTTATCCGCTTTTTAGCATTTTCCGAATTTTTTACACTATTCATTCAAAATGGATTTAATAAGCTTCATTTTAATTCTTTTGAAGAGAATTAATCAATAGAATATATTGTCATGGAGTTTATTCTTTATGCTTCGCCCTCATCATTCTGATCATGAACATGTCTCTTTACGCTCTCTGTTAGAATATTATCGTCAACGAGCAAAATCACCCCGTGAATTGGGAACATTGTTTGAAAACCTTGTAAAAGCTTATTTATCTGAAGATCCTTTACAAAAGCAAGAATACGAAAAGGTTCAAACTTATTTGGAATGGGCGCAAGAGCGTAATGAAGATGGAACTGATATTGGCATTGATCTGATCGCTACAATCCGTGATGAAAGTGGCTATGCTGCCATTCAATGTAAATGCTATGATGCTTCTCACATCATTAAAAAAGAAGATATTGATAGTTTTATAGCAGCTTCTGGCAAAAAGATCTTCACCCGTCGTATTCTGGTTGATAGCACCGAAACAGATTGGAGTGATAATGTCGAACTGACTTGTGAAGGACAAGAGGTTCGTATTCAACGCATAAACCTTTTTGATTTGGAAAGCAGTCAAATCAATTGGGGGGCATATAAAGAACAAGGACAAGCCGTCCTTAAAGAGAAACCCCAAAAAAAGCTTTTAGATCATCAAAAAGAAGCCCTTGAGAAAGTCTGTGAAGGGTTAAAAGAAGCCGACCGTGGCAAGCTGATTATGGCATGTGGAACGGGCAAGACGTTCACAAGCCTTAAGATAGCAGAGACCATAGCAGGAAAAGGCAAGCGTGTGTTGTTTCTGGTGCCTTCCCTTGCTTTGATGTCACAAACAATCCGTGAATGGACCCTTGATACAGAAATCCCCTTGCGTTCCTTTGCGGTATGTTCAGATACACAAGTGGGAAAGCGTCGTAAAAAACAAAATGATGATGAGGCGGCTCTTGATGCCTCTGATCTTGCCTTGCCTGCTACAACGGATGCACAAGAGCTTGCACGTAAAGCCAATAAAACCTCTCTTGATGTGATGACGGTGGTCTTTTCGACTTACCATTCCATTCAAGTGATTTCGGATGCACAAAAAGACCATGATTTACCCGAATTTGATTTAATCATTTGCGATGAAGCACATAGAACAACGGGTGTTGTTTTGGGAACAGACAAGCATGAATCTGAATTTATCAAGGTTCATGATAACAGCATCATTCGGGGTAAAAAACGTCTGTATATGACAGCAACGCCCAAGATCTTTGCTGATAGTGCTAAAAAACAAGCCCATGAAATGAATGGCATTTTAGCGTCTATGGATGATGAAGAACTCTATGGAAAAAATCTTTACACCTATACATTCTCAAAAGCCGTTAAGAATGAACTCTTAGTTCCTTATAAGATTATTATCTTGGGTGTTAATGAAGAGGAAGTGAGTGAATCCATTCAACATCTGATGACCGATGAGAATTATGAACTTACTCTTGATGATAAAACCAAGATCATAGGCTGTTATCAAGCCCTTGCCAAAATAGATCTAAAGGTTGATTTGAGTGATGATCCTAACCCTATGCGACGGGCTTTGGCTTTTTGTAGAGACATTAAAACTTCTGAACGTATCCGTGATACATTCAATTCTCCAGAAATACAGAAAGAATTGTCTGATCTTCATAAGCTTTATAAAGAGACACCGCCTCTTCAGTGTACCTTTGCGCATATTGATGGAACACAAAGTGCCAAGAAACGCAATGAAGCCCTTGATTGGTTAAAGGAAGATGCGGGGGAGCATGTCTGCCGTGTGCTCACCAATGTAAGATGTCTTTCTGAGGGTGTTGATGTTCCTGCTCTTGATGCGATCATGTTTTTACACCCGCGCAAAAGCCAAGTGGATGTGATACAGGCGGTGGGGCGTATTATGCGTCGTGCAAAGGGCAAGAAGAGAGGCTACATCATTCTACCCGTTGGGGTTCCTGCTGGGATTTCTGCTGAAGAGGCTTTAAAATACAACAAGAGATACAGTGTTGTTTGGCAAGTGATCAATGCTTTGCTTTCCCATGATGAAAACTTTGAAGTAACCCTTAACCAGATGATTTTAGATCAAGACGTAAGTCATACTTTAGAGATTGCCGCCTTAAAGAGCATGACAGCGGTTGAGGATAAAATCTATGTTTATGAGAAACCAGAAAGCGCGGGGCTTGAGATTGGAAAAGCAGCCTATGAACCACAACGCTATATTCATAGTGTTACAGGAAGATTACCCTTTTATAAAGAGTTTCCCAATGCCCTTAAAACCCTTTTGGCTAAGAAATTTACCCTTGCCGATTACTGGGGCATATGGGCTGGCAATGTTGCTGAAATTGCTCAAAACCATATCAATCGTCTTAAAGATATACTTTCTGATGAAAACAGTAAAGCTTTTCATGCTTTTGAGAGTTTTTATAAAGAACTCAAAAACAACTTAAACAGTGATATCAAACAAGAGGAAGCGCTTGAGATGTTAGGACAACATCTTGTGACGCGTCCCGTGTTTGAAGCCTTGTTTGATGGCAATGAATTTGTTCAAAACAATGCTATCTCACAAGCAATGGAAAATATTTTAGCTGAGTTAGATAAAACCAATATTGAAGAGGTATCTCAAGAATTACAAGAGTTTTATGACAGCGTAAAATTCCGTGCTTCTGGAATTACCTCCCCCCAAGCAAGACAAAACCTTATTATCAAGCTATATGAAGACTTTTTTACCAAGGCATTTAAGAAAACCACGGATAGGCTTGGGATTGTTTATACGCCCGTTGAGGTTGTGGATTTTATCATTCATTCTGTTGATGATGTGTTGCGTAATGAGTTTGGAAAAAGCTTGGGGTCACGGGGTGTGTCTATTCTTGACCCTTTTACAGGTACTGGTACCTTTATCACACGGCTTTTACAATCAGATCTCATCAAACCAGAGGATATGGAATATAAATTCCGTCATGATATCCATGCCAATGAGATTGTTTTGCTTGCCTATTACATAGCAGCCATTAACATTGAATCAACTTATCATAGTCTTATGAAAGGTGAGTATATCCCTTTCAAACATATTGGTTTAGCTGATACGTTTCGGATGCTTGAAAAGAAAGACTTGCTACAAAAATTATTTAAAGAAAACAGTGAATATTTAGAGCATCAGAAAAACCTCGATATCAAAGTTATCTTTGGTAACCCTCCTTATTCGGTAGGACAAAAAAACGAAAATGATAATGCAAAGAATACTTCTTATCCGATTTTAGATAATCGTATTCGTGAAACCTATGCTGCTCATTCAAAAGCAAATAATATTAATAGACTTTATGACAGTTATATCCGTGCCATTCGCTGGGCTAGTGACCGTATTGATAATGCTGGGGTAATCGGCTTTGTTTCTGGTTCTGGTTATATAGATAAATCAACAATGGACGGTTTACGAAAATCTTTAACCAAAGAATTTACGAGTATTTATGTGCTCAATTTACGGGGCGATATTCGCAAAAATATGATGAATAAAAATAATTCTCAAGAAGGTGAAAATGTTTTTGGCAATGGTAGCATGACTGGTATTGCTGTAACGCTATTCATTAAAAATCCCAATGCTTTTGGAGATTGTAAAATTTACTATCATGACATTGGTAATAATCTCACGATAAAAGATAAGCTTACAGCTCTTGAGTATTTTGGTAGTATTGGTGGCATCACTAATAAATCAAGCTGGCGAATAATTACACCAGACGAGCATGGCGATTGGATAAATCAACGTGATAACAGTTTTGCTACGTTTCTAACCTTGGGTGATAAGAAGGGTAATCATAAGAAGAAGGAAAATAGTAAAAAGCTTTTTGAGATTTATTCTTGTGGTTTAAAAACTAATCGTGACGTTTGGACATATAATTCAAGTCGTGAATGTTTAGTGACGAACATGAGTAATATGATTACTTTCTATAATAGCGAAGTAGAACGTTTTAATCATGCTTATACAGATACTGACTGTAAAAAATGTGCAAAGGCTGTAAATGATTTCGTTAATACAGATGAGAAAAAAATCAGTTGGAGCCGTGCTCTTAAACAAGAGTTAGCAAAAAGAAAGATTTTTGAACTTGAAAACGCATGTCTCACGCAAAGTTTGTATCGTCCTTTTACAAAGCAATGGCTCTATTATAATCGCACTTTTAATGAAATGATCTATCAAATGCCGCGTATATTCCCAATGGAACAAGCGGTTGAAAATAAAGCAATACAAATTACAGGTATAGGAGTAAATGGTTTTTCTACCCTAATGATTAAAGATTTACCTGATGTTAATGCGATGGCTGCTAGTCAATGCTTTCCACGCTATATTTACGAAGATACTCCGGTTTCAAAAAATAAAAGTGAGAAACAATCCCATTTATTTACAGAAGACAGCCAAACAACTGGTTTACAGAGGCGTGATGCCATTACCGATGAAGGATTAGAACATTTTAAAGCAGCTTATCCCAATGAAACTATCACGAAAGATGACCTATTTTATTATGTTTACGGAATTTTACATTCGGAAGATTACCGTACCCGTTATGCTCATAATTTATGTAAAGAATTACCTCGCATTCCTTGCGTAAAGAGTGCTGATGATTTTTGGAAGTTTGTAACAGCAGGGCGTGAATTAGGGAATTTACATGTGAATTATGAAGATGTGGAACCTTATCCCGTGACCTTTAAAAAGAGTAATCCTAAACAGACTGATATATCTAATCCAGAAAAGTTTTATTATGTGACTGAAATGAAATTCGCAAAAGCAGGTAAAGAGAAAGATAAATCAACTGTCATTTATAACAGCAATATCATCATGACAGATATCCCTCTTGAAGCTTATAAGTATATCGTCAATGGCAAGCCCGCTCTTGAATGGGTTATGGGACGTCAATGCGTAAAGACTGATAAAAAGAGTGGCATTGTGAATGATGCCAATCACTATGCTGTTGAAACCGTTGGCAACCCTGCTTATCCATTAGAGTTGTTTCAAAGGGTTATTACCGTAAGTTTAAAAACAATGAAGATTGTTAAGAACTTACCAAAATTAGAAATAAGAGAAACTGAATAAGCTTATTAAGGCATGCTCACATAATGAGTGTGATAACCTTACAAGGGGTATAAGGTCTTATAACCATAAGTCTATACCTTTCTTGTTAAATTACTTACATACAATCTTAAAAGGAGTGTTTATATGCGTTATTCTAAAAAAATCATTTGCACTTTTAAGCACTGTCATTTGGATTTCTTTAAGACTTATAAGAAATCCTCTCTTAAATAAAGATAAGATTTATTTGAATTGCCTTTAAAAGATTATACCGTAATCTAAAATGATAGCTTTATTATTTTCAAAAGCTTTGTTTAAAGAGGGTTATGTATATTCATTTTCTTATATTACTTATAGGTTTTGTCTGTTTTTAAAACCCCCAAAACACCTACAAAACCCTCTTAGATATATATTAAAAATTGTATTTATGTGTTATGTTTAATATAGGTTGTTTATTTGAAAGATTAACTTATTGAAATATAATAACTTTTATTTTTGACTAAAAAATATATATAAAGGGGGGGGTAAAAAGACCCCCCAAAACCCCCATACCCCCCTAAACTCATAACCATAATAGTCTTAATAGCATTTTTATGATCATAAACCGTTTCTTTTGAAAGGCTTTAAAGGATCACATGTTTTTTTAAGACGTGGTTTAATCACTCACTAAAATCATAAGGTTATCTATTTAAATAAATTGATAAAAATTCATTAAAGGAATTTTGATAACGTAATCAGTTTTTACTTTCATACGCTTTTCATAAGCCATGTTGTAATTACTTACTAAAATAATCATTTTGTCAGTTCAATTTACTGACACATAACTGACAAGTTTTAATCAATTCACATCATTGGTTATCTTTAAAGATTGTACAATTGATATGAATTATGTTTTTAAAATATTAAGATATTGAAATATAATGTTTTTAATTTTTACTCATTTTAAAAAAATAATATAGGGGTTAGAGTTAACTGACAAAAATGACAAAAGTCTATTAAAAGCTATTTTGCTCATCTCTATAATTATTATTCTCTCTTTAGATATTTTCATAACAGACTATAAATAACGATTATCCTATTTATCATTTCTCTTATGAAAATGAAAAATAATGCGGTGGCTATAAAGAAGATAACAGCTATAAAGCACGCGTGAAAAAAGCAGGCTTTCATAATCACATGCAAATGAACACATTGGTTATAAGAGCGCGGCTTTATTAAGGTTGTTTACATTAGAGACCTTTATAAACAAAATTCACAAAAAAATTTAAATTCATTTAGTAAAAAAACAGATAGGTTATAAAGATAAAAATACGCATGATGAGAGCGTTTCTAAATATTATAAATGTATAGATTCAGAAAATACGCAGTCGTTTCACAAAGCCCGTAATATAGCTTTAAAAGCACATAAATATAAAAGAAGCAATTAATAGGCATAATATATTATCAATACACAACGTATTTAAAGAAATAAGAAAAAATATCAAAAAGATAGAAATATTATTTGACAATAAATACGTATTTTGTTATATAAATAATTAAGTGATCAAAACACTTCCGTTAAGCGGGTAGGTTACGAAACGACCTTATCCACTTCTTAAAATACTGACTATCTTTTATGCTTTTGTTAGCATATATAGTGATTTTGTCGGGTGTAGCTATGCCATACAATACCCTTTTAGGGGAAAGCATAGCAACGGACTTAACGCCGTGTTTTGAGCGCCCGGCGCCTTTATAAGGTGTCAATTTCAAAACTTTTTACGTTAAGAAAGAATTTCCAATGAAAAAATACGAATTTACCAATGAAAAATTCACTTTTGATGGTCTTACTTTACACCGCATTCGTGCTCTAAGAGATTTTGATGATGTTAAGGCGGGGGACCTCGGCGGTTTTATTGAAAATGAAAGTAACTTATCCCATGATGGCAATTGCTGGGTCTATGATAATGCCGCAGTTCTTTTCAATGCAACTGTTTATGAAAATGCTAAAATCTATAATGATGCGAAAATCTTTAGAGGTGCCAAGGTGTATGGCAATGCTATCGTTAATGGCAAGGCATTGGTTTTTGATACAACCGCTCATATTTATGATAATGCAAAAATTCATGATAACGCTAAGGTCTGTGGGCATGTTTATGGTAATGCCGCAATTAGTGATAATGCTACTATTTCTAATGGTGCCAAGGTTTATGACAATGCCCGTGTCTATGAAAGTGCCTATGTTTGTGGCTATATTTTTGGCAATGCCCATGTGTATGGCAAGTCACGCATTTATGTCTGGGCGCGTGTTTATGATAATGCCCATGTTTTTTGTAATGCCTGGATTAAGGATTATTCAAGTATCTATGGTCATGCCAAGGTTTCTGGATCGGCTCGTGTTGGTTGCTTTGTAAGGATTTATGATCATGCCAAGGTCTATGGCAAATCAAATATTGATCATCATGTGCAAATTTATGGCAATGCTGTTGTGAATAGCCGTGCAAAAATTCGTAATGATATCTGTGATGATAATCAGTCACTAAAAGACGCTGCTTAAATAACGCGTGGGCGCGGCGGGGGCCCCTCCTTTAAACATTCTCATTTAAAAATTTAAATCTCTGTATAAAGGAATTTGGCTCATGCAAAGGAAATTTGCACTCACAAATGAAACGCGTGTATTTGGTAAACATGTTCTCTACCGTATTAAAGCATTAAAAGACTTTTCTGATGTTAAGGCTGGCGATCTGGGTGGCTTTATTGAAAAGGAAAGCAACCTCTCTCATGATGGGAATTGCTGGGTGTATGATGAGGCTCTTGTGTTTAAAAATGGTCACGTTTATGAACATGCAAGGGTTTTTGGCAAGGCTATCACTTGTGGTCATATCTATGGTCATGCGCGGGTTTATGACAATGCTATCATTGCTGGCTATGTCTATAATAATGCCCATGTTTATGGCAATGCTGTTATTTCTGATAATTCCCATGTCTATGGTAATGCGCGTGTTTATGGCAAGGCTATTATTTATGATAATGCCTATGTTTATGACAATGCTAAGGTTTATGAAAACGCTCGTATAGCAAATAACGTGCATGTTTTTGAAAATGCCAATATTCATGGAATTGCTGTTATTCGTGAAAATGTCGGCGGGTCTACTAAAATAAAAACCTATACTGAACGTCTCTCTCCTTATGGTGAATTAGAGATTGTCTGGGTCTAATCTAAAGCAGTGTAAATGAAAGCACGGGCGCGGCGGGGGTGCCCCTCTTTTAAATTTCCCATTCCAAATTTTAGCAAACGTTTATCACATTAAATTGTGAGGGTATCCCTATGTGCAAAAAATATGAATTAACCAGTGAAATCAAAAAAATCAAACATGCTCTTACTCGAAATATTATAAGCCTTTATCGCATTAAAGCTTTAAAAGATTTTGATGATATAAAGGCGGGGTCTTTAGGCGGTTTTATTGAAAAGGAAGTTAACCTATCCCATGATGGTAATTGCTGGGTGTATGATGAGGCTTGTGTCTATGGTCATGCAAGAGTGTATGATGATGCAAAAATACGCCATTTTTCTCAAGTCTGTGGTCAAGTTTATGGCAATGCTGAAGTCTATGGTAAGGCTTTTATCTCTCAATATGCTAAAGTTTATGACCATGCTTTTGTCTATGGCAATGCTCATGTTTATGGCAATATTTATGGGTATGCTCATGTGAATGGTAGTGCCCGCATTCTTGCTGATGCTCATATTTATGACCATGCGCATGTTTCTTATGATGCTACGGTTTTTAGTTATGCACGCGTTTATGGTCATGCCAAGGTTTCTGGCTTGGCTTGTATTTATAGCCATGCAAAAATTTATAATTATGCTGTTATTAATGGTCGTGCAAAGATTTATGGCAAGGTTTATGGGAATGCTTGTGTGAGTGGCTCTTGTGAGATTTATGGCTCTGTTTATGGCAATGCTAAAATCTCATATTGTGCAACGATCTGGGGGCGTGTTTATGGCAATGCAAAAATCAACAAAAAAAGCAAAGTAAGGTTGGTTCCCAAAAATTGTGAGGTTTATGAAAGGGATAATGTTGTCAATATAACTGATAAAACAGAATAAAAAGAGACATGGGGGGCATGCCTTCCTTATGGTTATAAACGCATATAAAATGCATTGCTATAAACATAGCATAAAAGAGAGAGTAAAATAAAAAAAAAGCCGTGCCAAGTGATATGACGCGGCTTTCAAATAGCGATTCTTATTGATTAAAATGAATCATCCACAATGGAGTAATCAGTGCATATATACAAAACGTATCATATTGCAAGCGCTCTATGAGAGATATGAAAACTTATCAAAAGGAATGTAAATGATCCATATGATTTTTACTCACTTATTTGAATAAGAGAGTCTATAAACGCTTTTATGGCTTCAAACGTATTAAGAATAACGCCCTTTTCTTTAAAGAGCTTCATTTAAAACAAAGCACATGATCATGACGCTTCTTTTAAAAACGTTTCAAAATATTAAGCTCAAAATTGAGCTGAGTGAATTGAAAGAACTGACATTCTAAATCAAAACGCTTGGTAGGTTTATTAATCCAATCAAAAGAAAATGCTTATTAAACAAATGTCTTTTTAAAAACATTCTTTTACATTTATGAGTATTGGTTTTTAAAACAATCTCTCATAAGACAATAAACAAACGCTTTTATAAAATGTAAGGTTTTCAAGATTTTGCTCTGCTGTGAAATCTAGATCTTCATTTTTCATAAATGAAACATTCTTAAGAGCAAATGATAACTAAGTTATAACTGTAATAAAAAAAAGTTTTAACGTTTCTTATAAAGATCTCATTTTATGTTTCAAACGTTTAAACGTGCATTTAAAGAGGTTCTCATAAGCGTATTTGTACTTTTCATTAAAACCTAATTTCTTTAAATATTAGCCGGTCCATTTTGGGGGCATTATCTTAGAATAGAGCATTCTTAAATATTACAGCTTTTGACTCAAAATTGAGTAAAAACCCATACCTTATGATGTTACAATGGTTTTGAAGTTTGTTTGCTTATCTTTGTCTAAATAGATGCCCTCAAATTTGTGGGGACCTCATTTGGTTTCGTATTTTTAAACTATAACTTTTAAAACGTTTTTTAGTACCAAATCTAAAGTAGATAGTAATTCTACTGCCATGGCATTATTTTCCTCCATTTTTTTGTGGAAGCGAATAGTTCCGTTCTTAAAGATTAGTCTGCAATCTATTCATTAAAAGGCTTTTGATTTCATAAGATATAAAATACCTCTTTATCGTTTTCTAAATTTTTAGAAAGCGTTTTAAAAGCGATCTTGTCCTTAATCCTTTTATGCAATTTTTTAAATTAAACCCATAAGCTTATGACCGTTTCAAACGATTATTCCTTTGAAGGTTTCGCTCAAAAAAGAGCAAAACTCATACCATTCTTTAAACGTATACAATTTATGTTATCGATAATTTCAAACAACTAAATTTTTAAACAATGTGATTTGTGCTGTGATAAAAACGTATCATAAGATTTATAAACTGTTATGAATGATATCTGCTTTTCATTTCATTTGAATGCACCCATGCGTTATAATATTTACATCATGATTTGCTTTTTATGGTCTATTCATACATGGCAATCTTATATAAAAAATGGTCAAATGAATCATGCATAAAAAGATGGATTCTTGAGTGGATTCATATAAAATAATTTCAAGCAAACTATTGACTTTATTGTGTTTTTTGATATTATACTGAGTACTATCTCAATAAGACTCATAAATTATCACATCAGAAAAACTATGATAAAATATTGTTTTCTATAAATAAAATACCTTCAAAAATGAACCAAAATGTGGTTAATAAATGGTTATGATTTGTTATCATTTTTATAGTGAAAGGATTTTAGAATGACAGAAAATGATATTCTTTTGACAGACCGTGAAAGTGCAAAATTGCTTCATATGAGTGTTTCAACATTCCGCCGTCATGTTACCAATGGCTCTCTCCCAAAACCTTTAAAATTTGGTTTTTTATCCCGTTGGTTACAATCGGATCTTTTGAATGTAATCGAACAAGCAAAACAGCAACGTCAAAATGACGCGGCATAAAAAGAAAACCTTGTCACGTAAGAACGGACAAGGCTTTCTCAAGCTCATCAACCTGGAGCTTTATTTGGTGTAAATTCAAAGATTTCTCTGCTGAAGCAAGACCTAAGGTTTGCATTCAAGTTGTTCTGAATGCTTTTTACAATAAGGGCTATTTAAGCGTCTCTCAACACTTCGCTGAGGCATGACAGCACCAGGACGACATATGGGAAGATTATCCGATTTATGATTTTCACACCAATCTTGTATTGTAAAGCTAGGGCGAAAACCTGATTGCGCCATACACATTTCAATACTGGCAAATTGATTCAAATCTAGCGCCACAACCTTATTAAGGTCCGGTACTCCACATTCTAAAAGTATTTTATTTCTCCATAATGCTGGAGAAAGTGAGGGAATTGAGTTAACACATCCAGTGATACTTAACAGAGCTATACAACTCAACAGTTTTAAGATTTTCTTCATTATTCCCCTCTTTCAATGGATTTATTTACAATAAACAGCTCATAAGCTTGTTGATATTTTCTGTCACCGCTGTTTAAACAACGGTGAACAATATTGAGATGATGGATTGAGGAAACAATCCCGCACAGGCATGTAAAAACGTGAGTGTGGGGATTGTCGGTCATCACAAACAAAACTTAAGGTTTGCATTCAGGTTGTACTGGACTTCTTTTACAAAACGGGCTATTTAAGCGCTTCTCAACACTTCTCTGTGGGATGACAGCACCAAGCTGACAAATGGGAAGGTTTTCTTCTCTAAATGTATAACACCAGTTTCCTCTCCCTTTATAATGGAATCCTGATTGAACCATGCAAGCATAAATTGTTGCATCCTCATTAACACTAAGCTTTCTATTTTCTGAATCAGCATCAATAAGACTCGGCATTCCACATTCTAATAAGGCTTTTCCTATCTCAGTAAAATCTGCACCTGCCTTCTCCCACATACTCACGTACTCTGGAGGACTGCTGTCAATTTTTGATATGTCACATCCAGTCACACTTAATAGGACTATACCACTCAATAATTTTAAAATTTGTCTCATTTTTTCTTCCATAAATGATCTAAAGTCGAATAAATTGAATGAATTTGTTTAGTAGGAGATGTTCCATAATTAGTTATACACGCTTTACTTGCATCACCATAACAATTATGGGGACTAGGATCATAACCGCCTAACGCCCTCCCTCCCTCTATCAATGGAGAGGTTGCTGTAGTCAATAAACTTTTTCCTACAAACAGCGTCATATATAAAGGATTTTTTATACCTTTCTCCAAAAGTGAAACATCTAGATTTAAAGGTACTTTATAAAAAGTAGGTGCATTGTAACCAAACAACGTACTAATGGGGTCAGATGCATGGCTTTGTAAGTAAACATGATCATTTTTGCCATCGCTTACGACATATAATGCATTCGCTATCGATTGAGCATGATCCGCTGGTCCATAAAGATAAATATCTGTTTTTTCTGCTATACCGTGGATGCCGCGCTTTTCAAAGTCACGTAGTCCATTGCCTACTGTTAAGCTACCACGACTATGCGCACTAACAATCGCCCCATCATTACCATAACGAGAGGCAAAATCTTGGAATTTCTTGGTCGAATTACTCCATCCCCCAAAATACTCATAAATTGCTACCCCGAACTCTACTAGCTTATCTTTAGCTTGGGGGTGGTAGGTAAAATAAAGGGGTTCATGCGCATTATCAGCCATTTTGACGGCATTACGGGCTGCTTCATCAGATGAATTAGAAATACCATTATAGAACATACGCCTGTTGCCATCAGAGCCTTTTTGTAAATGATTTTCTTCTCCTGGTTTTAAATAGCGATACAGAGTAATATTTTTTCCATCGCTGTCTTTTATATACTCTCCATTTTCATCGGTTAAATAGAGGACATTGCCATTTTCATCATGCAAAATCTCACCTACTGGATGCTCTTTAACATTTGCGACTTCGCGTATTTTGTCCCAGTATCCCAATCCTTCATCCGATAAATCATTGATCATATCTACGCGATTATGTACTACCCCCTCAAGCGATGCGACATCTAGCTGTCCTACAGCTTGGTGTGCTGCTGCGGTGTTGCGGTTGAGAGAGCCAATGATTTGTCCAGCATCTTGCCCCATCGCCCTCTGTCCAGTTGTATCAGTAAGGATGATAGTCCCATCGCTGATAGCAGATTTGGTTTCCCCTTCTGCTGCATCCTTGGCTTTGCCGTGATTTAAAACATTCTTGGCAATGTTTTTTATCGTGTCATTCCCAGAAATGCTAAACCCATGGCTGCTGGCTTGCGCATGCGCACCGTTGTTGATATCACTGGTGCTAATACTTCCAGTGGTTAGGCTGTTTTTATCTGCCGGCGCGGTGCTGGCAATGATGCCTCCGGTCAGCGTTGTTTTGTCTTTAACTATGATGTTAAAGCCGCCATCACCCGCTTTGATGCCTGATTGCTCCACAACACTATGATAATCGCTAGAGGATTTATCCTTTTGGAAAGAGGCGCTCATGGACCCCCCACCACCCGTTTGTCCAGCACCAAACCCAACAGAAACAGAGTTTTGCTTGCTGGAAGTTTGTCCCGTATCACTGCGGCTGGTAATGGCAAAATCACCCCCTACTTCCATTTCTACACGCTCTCCAGAAACCACGGCGCCTGCCAATGTGGTGTTTGCCTGACTTATGTTATGAACAGTGCCGCTACCTATAATATGGCTGTTTTTGTGTTGAACTTCCTCACTGGAACCTTCCCCTTGACTAAAAGCAGCACTACCCGTTGCCCCTGCGCCACCCGTGCCATAACCGGTGCCAACACTCATTGAAGAACTTTCACTGCTGTTTTGTGTGCTTTGCGTGTTTTGCGCACTTTCAAAGGTGATATCTTCACCTGCTTCTAAGGTGATATTCCCGCTCTGTGCATCGTTTTCCAGCACATAGATTGGATTGGTACCAGCGATAATATCAGCGCCAACACCATGAATGCTGCCTTTGTGGGCTTGCATGTTAACAGCGCGTCCGCCTTCTATGCTATCTGTCACCGCTGTGGAGTCTTGAGAAGAGGCTTCTGTTTTCTCAGTTTTAAAGCCCACGGTTACACTGCCAGATGCACCAGCCATATTGGCAAGAGCATCCTTGGTGGAGCCCCCCAATCCTCCTAATGAGCTACTCAGTCCTTTGGTTGTGTTCCCCTTTTCCCCTGTGTTGCCAGTCAGCCAATTAATAAAGTTCTCTCCTTTATTAAAGAGGTGATTGATTTTCATGCCGGTCAGTATGCCATTAAGAACGGTGTTATTGCCATCCTTATTGTTCATACGGTCCGCTGAATCTTTTAAGCCTTGTACCGTGCCAAGGACACCGATATCAACAGAAGTTGTCACACCAGCAAAAGACTTTTCATGTGTCTCTTTGCCGTTAGAGGTATCATAGCTTTCTGATAGGGTGATATTATTGCCGGCATCCATGTTGACATCACGATCCGCCGAAACAATGGCTGCTTGCATATTTATATCATTGTCAGCAGTAATCTGCACATCTTGGCGTGCCGTGATGTGTGATTGTGTGGAAGTGGTTTCCCATTGATCGCCCGTATCTTTGGCGCTTGCAATTCCAACCCCCAAGGAAGCACCGCTGTTGCTCTTTTCAAACTGAAACCCAAAGCCTGTACGTTCTTCCTTTGAGCTTGCCCTATGGCTATTATGACCAACAAGCACATTGACATCACGAGCTGCCGAAAGGTTAATATTCTCACCTGCAAGATCAGAGCCAACAATTGTCACATCTTTTTTCTTGGCAGTGATGGTGATCGTACCATCCGCATTGAGAGAAGAACCTTGATGCTCAAAACTCTCTTCATTTTCTGTCTTTCCCTCACTCCCGTATATCGACACAAAGCCCTTGCCTGATCCCACACCAAAACCCGTTTCATGCTCCTCTGAATGGCTTTTATGGTGATCTGTCATGCCATCAATCGTCACACTTTCTCCACTCACATTGATATCTTGACCGGAAAGCAGATGAGAAGCCGTGATTATGGTCTCTTTGTCTGATTGTGTGATAATATTTCCCGTTGCCCCAAGGATAGAGGAGACCGTTGTGGTATGCGATTGAGATGTATCGGACGATTTCTCATGCAAAAAGCCACTTGATGACGATTGTGCTTGCTGGTCCAAGTGTTCTTGGGCGCCTTTGATAGTAATCTTTCCCCC
>NZ_JBHIPJ010000004.1:0-1323 GCF_042195945.1 Bartonella sp. AP30XZML
AATTCAGTTAGCCACCCAGACAAACTTTTAGATTTGTCAAAGAATGAATATTACGAAACCGCACTCTCTAAGATGTAAAATTGATCATGCCAAAACCACGCCCTCCTCATCTCGTTAAACAAATTACTCAACATGGCAAAATTGTATGGTATGTACGTATTGGTCATGGACCACGTATTAGAATCCGCGGAACCTATGGAACGCAAGAGTTTGTTGACAACTACAAAAGCGCACTTGCCGAATTACAAGGGCTTATACTTCCTAAATCAAAAACCGGTAAACTTGTTGAAGGGTCATTTGCATGGCTGCTTAAACAATACTTTAACAGCGTTCATTGGCATAGCCTTGCTAAAGCTACGAAAAGACAAAGAGAACTTATCCTTATGAAGGTATGTGATGCTATAGGAAACATTCCATATAGAGAAATAAAGAAATCACATATTACAGCGGGTGTTGAACGCCGCAAAGAAAAACCAACAGCTGCCCAAAATTTTCTAAAAGCACTTAATGGACTTTTTAATTGGGCGATCGATCAAGAACTTCTGGAGAATAACCCAGCTTTAGGAATAAAAAGACCTCCTCTCAACAACAAAGATGGATTTGCTGTTTGGACAGAAGAAGATGTTGAAAAATATTATCACCATTGGTCACATGGTTCACATGAACGCGTCTGGATTGATGTTCTTCTTTACACGGGTTTGCGTCGTGGTGATGCGGTCCGCATTGGTTGGAAAGATGTCAAAGATAATATCATTCATCTCAAGACAGAGAAAAGTAAATTCCAAACAGATGTTTTTCTACCCATTTTGCCTGAATTAGCAGAAACTCTAAAAATTGGTCCTATTGGAAATGAAACATTCATTTGCGGAAAAAACGGAAATAAACTCGTAAAAGAAAGTTTTGGAAACTTATTCCGTGAAGCGTGTAATGCGGCGGGAATCAAAAAATCAGCACATGGCTTAAGAAAATTAGCAGCAACACGCGCCGCTAATTCAGGTGCAACAGTATCACAACTCAAGGCAATTTTTGGATGGACCGACGACAACATGGCATCTCTTTACACAAAGAGCGCAGACCGCAAAAGGCTAGCTATAGAAGCGATAAAAAAGCTCCAAAAAAATGAGGGATAGTGCTATAAAAAACGTTAATGGAATCAATAATGATAAATTTCCCCCATATCGCAATAACTCATTTATTTTATTTAAAATTATTGAATCTCTGGGGGCACCATTTTATTTCTTAAACATATTGAAATATATAATTTTTTATTTGATTTTCTATTTTTCAGACCACCTTTTAGTCCACCTCTTGTGGTTTATACAA
>NZ_JBHIPJ010000005.1:0-1714 GCF_042195945.1 Bartonella sp. AP30XZML
TTATCCAGGACTTTTTGAATGAAAGTGAATAGCGATGCGAACTAAAGACGTGACAGAGATTTTAAAAACGCTTGGCTGGGAGACCAAAGATCAACTATTATTTACAGTGGTAGAACAGTATTAGCGTGAATAAACTGCGACTTATGGAGAATAATCTATGAACTTTTCGTTAAAAAAAATACATCGCCCTGATATTATTTATGTGGAGAAAGGTGTATTAAAAGTTATTGATATAAAAACTGGTAATTTTCAATTAACAGAATGTCAAAAAGATTTTGAAATAGCGTATAAAACAGGAGATGCAAAACCTTTTGGGAAAGTTATGAAACGCTATCTGGGCGAAAATAAGGAACAGCTTAATAAATACCAAGAAGATTTGAAAAAATTTGAAGGAGATGCAGAGCTTCTGAAAGAGTTTAGAGACAATTGGAGTGAAAATCAAATAAACAAAGAGTGGAATAGAATAATTCCTTATACAGTTAGCTGTTATCCGGCGGTTGGAGAAGAGTGAAACATTATGCAAACTAAAGATGCAGCAGAAATATTAAAAAGTCTGGGCTGTGAGCTCTATCGTGATGAAGTAGGCGATACATTTGCCTATTATTATCTTCCGGATCGCATTGTGGATTTGAGCTATGGTGTGAAACATGAAACGGATGGTGAAAAATTTTGGTTATTAGCTAGTCTCACAACTGCTTCTTATAGTCTTGCTTGTGAATATTCTAGGGGGCAAAAGTCACGGTATGGATATATACTCTATCCAGAAATAGGTGATTTCGGGGTTACGGTACCGGATCTTTCAGAAAGTCATATTGAATCTGCTTTAAACAAAGTCATTACTTGGGCGCAAGCACAAGATATTGAAAAAAAATTACATGAAGAAGCTGCTAATCATTCTCTTGTTGCAAAGGCTCTTCTCGGCGAGATAGAAGCTTTAAGGAGTTATGAGTCTACGCCCAAAATAAACGTATCAGAATTTTCTGATTATAAAATAATGACGTGGAATGAACGCTTGCTTCTTTTTGCACAGGTCTATAAAAATGGGGAATTAGACGATATTCTAACGCGCAATAAGCCAAAACAGCGCTCGATAAATCTCATCGCAGCAAGTCGCATCCTCAAAACGCGAGGATGGATTGCTATGGAACCTGAGAGAATGTTTCTCTCTTTGCCAGACCGTTTTATTCAATTTGATTTTGGCTTTATACGTCTTCATGATAATTACAATGTTCGTCTTGAAGCTGAAATATCTAATGAAGAGATTTCTGTAGCTTGCAAATATATTCACTATAGGAGAGAATATAATTGGATACGACCTACGGATATTTATAAGTCTTTTAACACGATTGGAGGAGGTTTTTTTAGTGGTTTTGGCAAGGAAATTGATATTTGTGTAGAGGAATTGAATGAGCAAGAGTTAACAAAAATCTCTGAGCGGATAATACAGTGGGCACGCGCCCAAGATTTACAAGCATCAATAGAAAGCAAAACACGTGTTCAAAAGTATAGCTACAATATAGATATAGTCTGGCATTTGGCTTGTTTAGCGTTGACAGGTCGAATTGATATCCTGAAATCTTATAAAAATTTTTTAGAAGCTGGTACGATTTCTGAACATTTGGATGATGATGAAGTAGAAAAATATGTTAACCATGCCGTTGAATTTGCTGAAGAACATCTGAAAATCCTTAATGAGCGAGAAGCAGCAGAAGCA
>NZ_JBHIPJ010000006.1:0-3591 GCF_042195945.1 Bartonella sp. AP30XZML
TGCTAAATTCACAAGGGGTATAGAGCTTATAACCATAATCTATACCTCTCTTGTTAAGTTGATTACATACAATCTTTAAAAGGAGTGTTTATATGCGTTATTCTAAAAAGAAATCATTTGCACTTTTAAATACTCTCATTTGGATTGCTTTAAGACTTTTAAGAACCCCACTCTTAAATAGAATTAGATTTTTTTACATTGCCTTTAAAAGATTATACCGTAATCTAAAATGATAGCTTTATTGTTTTCAAAAGCTTTATTTAAGAGAGTTATATATATATATATTCATTTTGCTTATAGGTTTTGAAGGTTTCTCAAACCCTCAAAATACCTTCAAAAATATGCCATGAGTTGTATTTATAGGTTTCATCTTAATATAGATTGTATCTCTAAAATTCTAATATATTGAAATATAATAACTTTTATTTTTTTGTTGAAAAAAATATATAAAGGGGAGTAAAAGGAACCCTCAAAATACTCAAAATCTTCAAAACTAACAACCATAAGGATCTTGATAGCATTTCTTATGAGTTACAAACTATCTTTTGAAAGGCTTTAAAGGATCATATGCTTTTCATAAAGCACATTTTAATCACTCACTAAAATAATCTATTTTCTCAGTTCAATTTACTGACACATAACTGACAAATATATATTGTGAGTTGAATTTATGGGTTACTATTTAATAAAGGTTGTATCATTAAAATGCTAACCTATTGAAATATATTGATTTTAATTTTCTCTCATTTAAAAAAATAATATAGGTTCTAAAAAGAACTGACAACACTGACACGGTCTATTAAAAGGGATTTTGCTAATCTTTATAATGATCAATCTCTTTTTAGATGTTTTCATAACAAGCAATAAATCGCAATTATCCTATTTATCAACTAGTTGTATAACATCATCTAAGGTATAGGTTTTCATAGATGATCCTCAAAACTTGCGTAACGCTCCATATTTCCCCTATCAATTGCCCCTCTTCCATAGTTTTTTCCAAAAACTCTTGTAAAAAGGGATAGGTTGCGGAGTGGGAGTGTGCTCAATCTTTTCAATCGGTTGATCACCTTCAGGTATCTCTTCTCCCACGTGTACTTTAATTCTTTTGCAAAGGAATTCATAAAAATTACTGGCGTAATATTCGCAATTATCCAATGGAAACATAACATAGATTGGACATTCTCCATCTCGAAACTGCGTATAATCAAAGTAAAAGGTTTCATCAAAATCAGCTTCACACACGATAAGCTGTTCTGCTGTCACAAAACCACGTTTTCTATCATTTAAGTTCTGAAAAACAATATCACCAGCAGGAATACCCATAGGATTATCATAAAGACTATAGATTTCTTCACCACCAATGTCCCCGCCTTTACAATGTTCTAAAAAACTCTTGTAAGAAGATGTAAACTTTAAACCAAGAGCTTTCTCTGCTTTTTCAATCACAAGATCATCAACTGCATTCTCATCAGAACAAAAATTAACAATATCATCATCATATTTATTCACTTTATCAATTAATACTGCAACATCAGCTAAGGTATAGGTTTTCATAAATCTTCCCCTGCGTGCTCTTTAATTCTTTTACAGAGAAATTCATAAAAATTACTTGCATAATAATGTGACGCTCCAGATGGAATCTCGACGTAAAGTGGGCATTCACCATCCTGAAACTGAGTATAATCAAAGTAAAATGTTTCACCAAAATCAGTTCTATTCACGGCAAGCTGATTTGGTTTTGCGAAACCATTTTTTATATCCGTCAAATGATAGAAAACAATATCACCAGCAGGACACTTATCAAAACTTGCGTTATAAATGCTAAATATTTCATAACCTCCAATTTCTCCTCCTTTATAATTTTTTAAAAAGTCTTTATAAGAAGTTGTAAACTTTACACCAAGAATTTTCTCAGCTTCTTCAATCCTTTCATTACTAACCGCATCCTCTGCAGTGCCAAAATCAACAATATCACTATATTTCTCAACCAACTCTGCAACATCATCTAAGGTGTAAGTTTTCATAATTTGTTCTCCTATAAATTGTTATTTTTTAATTTTTGTATCTTTCGGTTTATAACATTCAGCACATAACATCCAAAGTTCTTCTCTCAACTTTTTAAACAAATCTCTATCAATATCTGATCCCATTTCCTTAGGCCTATTATGAAGAATACGATGATATTTTTTATGAAACTCGTTTGTCACCATTGCTAGAGGACCATCATGTGTTTGCAATATGTGATGGAATTCAATGGATTTATCATCAAATCCTATGGGCGCTCTTCCTGTTGTCATCTTTTCAATATTTGTACCTTCTACTTCTTTCCCTTTTTCTATCCAAGTAACAATTCGGTAAGGATTAAACAGCTTTTCACTCTCATAAACTTCATATTTTTGAGTAATTATTTCTCCTTTGTGAGGTATTTCAAGCTCAAAAACAGTGGATTTTCTGTCTGACCATAAATGTTCTCCTTGTGTGAAATATTGAGTTTTAGCAATTTCATCTCTGATTTTTTCCGTTGATTGAGCAATGTCTTTTTCTGGATAAATATCTTTTATTTTATTTCTGACTTCTTCAATTGTCTGAGAAGCTTTGTTTCCTGTTTGCTCATGAACTGCAACAGCTTTATCGCTTATTTTTTCCGTTGATTGAGCGATGTCTTTGCCTGCTTTTGCAGCCGTTACCTCAGCCTTAGCTACTAATTTGGCAAGAGCTTTTTCGGTAAGCTTGCCAACAAGCTTTATGCCTCCCTTGGCTGCTCCAGCAACTCCTGTCATTAGGGATGCTGTTTCAGTCAATAATTTTCCAAGTTCAAGTCCAGCTTTAAAGGATCCACCAGCACCGGCTCGCTCATATTCCTCCTCCATTTTATTAATGCGATCTACATAGGACTGTCCAAGGGTCCGACCAATTGTCGCCAAAATCTCACCACTGCTGAAAAAATCTTTGAGCGCTTTCAAAGTCTCTTCGGGATGTTTGGCTATTTGCCAAAAACCATCAAGCGTATCGTATATTTCAGCCGGTACACCAGCTACTATGCCAGCTCCAAAGCTTATACCTTGCCCTGTACTAATCGCAGACCACTTCGCAGACACTTCTGCGTCACATAAAAGGTCAGGGCACTCTTCTAACTCTTTCTCCATCTGAGCTTGTTGCGCACTGCTGAGGTAGTTATTTGCAGCGGCATTACCAGCGGCATCGGCGCCGGCATCAACATCGCCACCGGCAATGGCAGCGGCAACACCCCCCGCAGCCCGTGCAACATCAATGGTGTGGTCTCTAAAGTCAGCAAACTGCGCATCAATCTTTGCGTTTATACGCGCTTCCTCTTCCGCAGTTGGGGTGCGACCGTTTAGGTCCCCCATTTCCTCTTTCACAATGCCTTGCACCCACAATTGAAACTGAAGCATAGCAGTGGCTTCGCCCACAGCACCCCCCACAGCACCGGCAGAGCAAGCACCGCTCGCAACCGCGCCTTTTAAGCAGCCAAGACCGGCGTGGGCAACAATCTGCGTGACCGTATCTATTTTGCCTTCTGCCTTGGCGGTACCGATTTCTTCCGCCAACGATTTGCCAACCGTATCAGAC
>NZ_JBHIPJ010000007.1:0-6098 GCF_042195945.1 Bartonella sp. AP30XZML
GTGTCCAACTTACGTTACAATGATGCACCAGGAAAGTTAAGTGTTGCACTTGGTAGTGGTATATGGCTCAATCAGTCCGCACTTGCTATTGGTGCTGGTTATATGTCTGAAAATGGAAGATTTCGCTCTAACGTATCTGCAACGAGTGCTGGGGGACATTGGGGTGTAGGTGCTGGATTTAGGGTAACACTGAATTAACAATAGAAAATTCGAAATAAATTTTCCTTCTCTTATCAAATGCGTTACATGTGCCATTTAAAGGGAAGGAAAGTTATTTTCATCATAAATGAATAGCAATAAAAAATAAGGGTGTATTTCGAGTAAAAATATATTTTTTATTGTGAAATTTTATATGAAAAAATCATTTATCATCTCCAAAAAGAATTATTTGAGTAATTGATATTTATTTTTAAGGGAGTTTTTCCTTCTTGTCTCATCAGACAAGGGTAAACATTTTATAAAGAAGTGATATTTTACACAGAAATTCATAGAGTAGTATACTTATAAAGTTTTATAACAATGTATTTTGTAGTAATATCTTAGTAGGACTGATTTTAGTTACATTGAAGCGTTTTAACAAAAAAAATTTACAAATGCAGAGTGATGCCTTCATATAAATTAATAGAGTGCGCAATCGCACAATATTTTAAAACTGTACGGTTTATAACTTTATTAATAGAAATATCCATTGGGGGGTATGCTTAAAGAGATAAAAAATCTCATTTTTACTATGTTTATTATTATCTTTGTATGCAGCAGCCGGAATAATTAAATAAGACTCACTTTGATCAAAATAGGGATATTTGAAGCATAACAATGCACTAGCACTTTTATAAAAACCTAAAGTGCAGACAATGAGGCTATGAATTTTAGAATTATTTCATAAATCAGAAAGACACATTAATAAAAAATAATTTAAATCATTTTTTTCTTGCTATTTTTTAAATAGTCTGTAAGAATGTGAAAAGTTGGTTAAAAGATACTAAGAATCTTTTTGCAAAGCGGGGTGCAGTAAATCATGAAAAAATCACACTATCACTATCATTTTATTTCAAAAAGCTTTGAGAGATATAAATCCAAAGCTCGAGGGTACCTCGCTTATTCTCACAACAAAAGCACAACCCTACAAAAAACGCTCTAAGTCACTCATCAAACAACTTAACTCCCTTCCGCAATAAACATCCTTTATTGCCTCTTAAACACACAACACCTAAATAATAGTACGCAAACATGTTTTTTCTATACTTCGTTCACCTTTCTTCACCTTTAAATTTAAAAGCTCTGCTAAAAGAAAACACCCCTCCTTAAAGGGGGATAAACAAAAACCTTATTAATTGGACTATCGATCAACGTCGACTTCTATCTCATTGAGATCTTAGATAGTCCTCTTCCGCATTATGACAACCCTAATCTTTTATAAAACAAGAAAAAACAATCTCTGGAGCCTAATAGCACCGGAATATGTCTTTTTAATGTTTTTAATATCTTTTTCTTACTTAGAGGATTTATTATGAAAAAAATATATACCACACCACACACGCTAGCAGTGAGTAATTTAAAAAATTCTTGCTCGTCTTATCGATTACCTTTTATTAAAACGCTTTCATTAGTGTCAGTAGCTGTCTTTTTATCAAATGCTTCTCCTGTTTCTGCTTGTGATAAGTGGGGTAATGTAGCGGAGTATTTTGGTGGTGGTGCAAATATACTTAAAAGTGTTGCGCCAACCTATGTAATTGACGGTAACGTGTATAGAGATGTTGGATCTGCGTTTGTAGGGGTAAATAGTGCATTCAGAGGTGTAAAGAATGAATTCAGCAATTTTAAACTTAATATAGGAAAAACTATTAAGTTTGAGGTTGGAACAGCCATTGATAATGCGTTTGCGGGTTGGGGAAATGTTTGGGGGATATATCAGAGAGAAATTAATAATAAAATTGATAAAATCTTGTCTGATATGATTGTTAAGCAAGATGCAGCAGGGCTTATTACCATTGGTGCGAACAAAAGGGGTTATATAGTAGACGTTGCAAATAATTCTCATGAGGCGCGGTTTATTACTGGTGTTCGTGATGGTTTGGTTAGCGCAACATCGAATCACGCAATCACTGGTTCCCAGCTTTATAAATTGGGCGCTGGGGTTGCGAAGTCTTTTGGCGGTGGTGCTAGCTATAAAGATGGGAACTGGAGTGCTCCTACTTTTACAGTTAATGTCTTTGATAAAAATGGTAAGGAGACTAAGAAAAAATATAATAATGTCGCAGATGCCTTTGCTGGTGTGAATGATTCTTTTGTAAATATTAATAAAGAGATTAAAAATGTGGTGGGTGATAAGCTTGTTGCGCAAGATACAGCAGGACTTATTACCATTGGTAGAAAAGTAAGAGGAACTAAAGTAAGTATTGCAAACGTTGATAATGCGGCACGGACTCTTTCCGGCGTTAAGGCTGGTTCGATTACAGCAGTATCCACTGATGCGATAAATGGTTCTCAACTTTATTCCATGAGCAATGTCGTTGCAGGCTATTTTGGCGGTGATGCTGGTTATAAAGATGGAAACTGGAGTGCTCCTACTTTTACAGTTAAAGTCTTTGATAAGGATGGTAATGGAGCTGACAAGAACTATCATAACGTTGCGGATGCCTTTACTGGCGTAAGTAGTTCTTTCACGAATATTGATAAAAAGATTGAGAATGTAGTTACTAATGTGGTGGGTGACAAGCTTGTTAAGCAAAATACAGCAGGGCTTATTACCATTGGTGGAGAAGTAAATGGAGCTAACGTAAGCATTGCAAACGTTGATAATGCGGCACGGACTCTTTCCGGTGTTAAGGCTGGTTCGATTACAGCAGTATCCACTGATGCGATAAACGGTTCTCAATTTCATTCCATGAGCAATGTCATTGCTAGATACTTTAGTGGTGATGCTGGATATGATGAAGATGGAAACTGGAGTGCTCCTACTTTTACAGTTAAAGTCTTTGATGAGAATGGTAATGGAGCTGAAACGCACTATGGAAATGTTGCGGAGGCACTTTCTGGTGTAAGCAGTTCTTTTACAAATCTTAATAAAAAGATCGAAAGTGTGACAGGCGATAGTTTTATTAAGCAAAATAGCGCTGGGCTTATTACCATTGGGGGAAGCAAAAGTGGCGATAGAATAGATATTGGAAACAATATTAATACTCCACGAGTTCTCTCTGGTGTTAGGGGTGGTGCATTTACGAAAACTTCGACCGAAGCAGTAAATGGTAGCCAGCTTTATTTTATGACTCAGGCATTTGCAAATTATTTTGGCGGTGGTGCTGGATATGATGAAGAGGGGAAATGGTCAGGTCCTACTTTCACGGTTAAAGTCTTTGATAAGGATGGTAATGAGAGTGAGAAAAAATATAATAATGTTGCAGATGCCTTTGCTGGCGTAAATAGTGCTTTCACAGCTTTGAATAATCAGATTATTGATATAAGGGATGGCGCTGCTATTGGTGAAAAACCTAAATTGGGAGATGGTCATTCGGATATTATTTCAGAAGGCTTTCCTTTTATGAGAAAATTAACCCGTTCCATAGATGAGTATGACATGGATGAGGAGGAGAATGACATAGACGAGGAGGATCTTGCGGTTAGCTATGATGTTGATACAAAAAGCGGAAAGAACATCAATAGAATCACTCTAAAAGGTGTCGATGACAGTGAACCTGTTTTGATTACTAATGTTAAAGATGGCGAAATTAAAAAAGACTCTAAGGACGCAGTGAATGGTGGTCAGTTACATGATTATACTGAGAAGCAGATGAAGATTGCTCTTGAAAGTGCGAAAAAGTATACGAATGATCAAGTCAGTAATGGTGTTAATGAGGCAAAATCCTATACCGATATGAAGTTTGACGCACTAAGTTATGATATTACGAATGTGCGCAAAGAGGCAAGGCAAGCAGCGGCGATTGGTTTGGCAGTGTCTAACTTACGTTACTTCGATGACCCAGGATCTGTGAGTGTTTCATTTGGTGGCGGTTTTTGGCGTGGACAATCTGCTTTTGCTATTGGTGCAGGTTATACATCTGAAGATGGCAAGATTCGTTCTAATCTATCAGCAACCAGTGCCGGAGGTCAGTGGGGAGTAGGTGGTGGAATAACTCTGAAATTAAAATAACACCAGAGAATATGAAAAATTACAATTTAAGTGAAGTTTTGCCCTTGTCTGATGAGACAAGGGCAAAATTTTATATTATAGAGAAGTAATATTTTACAGAGAAAGCCTTAGAGTAGTATACTTATAAAGTCTCATAACAATGTATTCTATAATAAGAATCTTAGTGAGATTGATTTTAGTGAGAAGTGAAGCACTTTAACAAAAATTTTACAAACACAGAGTAATACTGTCATATAAATTGATAGAGTGCGTAATCACACAGTATTTTAAACTGTACGTTCTATAATTTCATCGATAGAAAATATCCATTGGGGATACGTTTAAAAAATTAAAAATCCCATTTTATTATTTTATTTATTTGCTCTTGTACATAGCAGTAGTAATCATGAGGTACGCAACAGCGGCAATTATTAGTAAGACTCATTTTGATCAAAATGGGATGCCTCAAACAAACTATGAAACAGAACCTCTAGGCAAGTCTATAATGCATGGAATCTATGAATTTTAAAGTTATAAGGATATTTCACGATTGTATAAATCGGAAAGACTCATTCTGTAAAAATAGTTAAATTCATTTTTCTCTTGCTATTTTACTCAATAGTCTATAAAACCATAAAAATAGTCTTTAGTAAGACTCATTCTGGTAAAAACGGAAAAAGTTCTCGCAAAGGGAGGTGCGAAGAGTTATGGAAAAATCACATAATCATCCTCATTTTATCTTAAAGCTCTTAAAGAGAAAAAAATCTAGAACTCGAGAGTACGTCTCACTTATCACTATGATAAAAGTGCAATGATTTCACAACAAGCACTCTACGTCATTCACCAGACGACTTAACCGTTTCCTGCAATAATACCTTATAGCCTCTTAAACATACAAAAAAGAGCTCTCTCACTTTAAAAATCATAAACCGCAGATCTAACAATAGCGTGCAAATATGTCTTCTTCATATCCGTTCCATCTATTTCCTCACCCTAAAATTCAGGAACCTTGTTACAAAAAAAACTTCTTACAGTCGGAAAAAATTAAAAAACCATTAACAAAATCATTGATCAACGTTAATCGCAACCTTGCCAGAGCCCTAACTACTTCTGTTCGCCTCTGCGACAAACCTAAACTTTGTAAAGAACAAACAAAATCACATCCCAAAATCATCCCTAGCGCTGAAATATGTTTTTTTTATGTTCTGAATATGTTTTTTTACTTGGAGAATTTGTTATGAAAAAATTATATACCACATCAAAAGCGCCGGTGGTGAGTGATTTTAAAAATTCTTACTCGCTTTATCGATTACAGTTTATTAAAGCGCTTTCATTGGCTTCAGTGATTATCTTTTTATCAAATGTTTCTCCTGTTGCTGCTAATACTCAGATTTTTAATAACATATCAAACGATTTTAGTGGCGGTACAAATGTGCTTAAAGCTATTCCACCAGCCTATGTTGTTGGCAGTAAATTATATCAAGATAGTGGCTCTGCATTTATAGAGGATGAAGATGGCTTCAGAGATTTAAATCCTAATATTAAGTTTCAAACGCAACGTGCATTTGATACTGCATTTGCGGGTAAGCAAAGTTCTAAGAATGTAGCGGATGCATTTTCTCGTGTGAATAGTGCTTCCACAAGTTTAAATCATCAGCTTGTTGAGATAAAGGAGCCCTCTGCTATTGAAGAGAAACAAAATAATCTATTTTTGAGAAGCTTACCCAGTGCACTAAACCGAGCGGATGAGGAAGGCACGATAACTATTTCTGCTAAATCACCATTAAAAAAAATAAGTATTCTGAATAGTAACGGTGAAGCTCGGTTTCTTTTGGATGTTGCTGCTGGTTCGATTACAGCGACCTCAACCGATGCGATAAATGGTTCCCAGCTTCATAGTCTTGGCACCAAGGTTGCAACGTCTTTAGGTGGTAGCGCTAGCTATGAGAATGGCACATGGACTGCTCCT
>NZ_JBHIPJ010000008.1:0-15568 GCF_042195945.1 Bartonella sp. AP30XZML
TTTGGTTTGCACTTCAAGCCCCCCTCCGGTTGCGAGCGCCCTCGCATTGGTATTCCGGGAGTCTAAAAGTACTGAATCCGAGTCAGTTTTTTTGCTTTTAGTGCTTAAAGCACCTGGACATAGCAAAAACTCCCGGAATTCCGGGATACCCACAAAAGTGGGCTCAATTGTACGCTCGGATTTAGGGCTTTTAGTTCCCTATTGGTCGTTGCGTATACGACCAAAATTACAGTATTCATTTATAAGGCAATTTCAGGAGATTGGCAAGAAAAATGAAAATAATCTCCAAGACTATAAGATTGGGTACTTTTTAAAAAAGTGCGAAATATGGATTATAAATCGCGTCTTTTTCCTATCAAAATGTCGATAAAATTTGGATTTTTAGTTGGCACTTCAAGCCCTCCTCCGGTTGCAAGCGCCCTCGCATTGGTATTCCGGGGTCTGAAAACACTGACTTGACTCAGCTTTTTGCTTTTAGTGCGGAAACGCACCTGGACATAGCAAAATCTCCCGGAATTACGGGATACCCGCAATGCGGGATAAATTTATGTATTAAGCTTTCGGGCTTTTAGCTCCCTATTTGATCGTTGCGTGGACGATCAAAAACACGTGCTTATCAATAAAGTAATTTCAGGAGATTGGCAAGAAAAATGAAAATAATCTCCAAGACTATAAGATTGGGTACTTTTTAAAAAAGTGCGAAATATGNGGGATGAAGAGGTGGGGGTGTTGACGAGAGAGGGATGGGGGTGAAGAGTTTATGAAGGGAGGGGAGTTGGGATGAAGAGGTGGGGGTGTTGAGGAGAGAGGGTGTGGGGAAAGTTATTTTTGAAGTGGGATTGACCGGTGCTTTGCGTGATCTTACTTTAGGGTGGTGAAGGGGCAAGAATATTTTAAAATAGGAGGTATCTGTCGCGTTTGATGCAACATTATCCTTTGTGGTGTCGTGATCTGAAATCAGCAGGGGAATTGGCTAGAGTAAGAAGCTGTATTGTTGACAAACCTATGTTTACAAAGCGGTGCGAGAGGAATTTGAAAGTTTCGTTTGGCTGCTTTCTGTAAATGTGGAGAAGCATCAAAACGTTGATCCGTAAAATAAAAACGTATATCCGTAAAATGATGCGGAGGATTTATGCTTTGTGTGCGCTTTTGCTTAATCAGAAATCAGCCACAAGATTGCTTTTTGTTTTTTCGGCTGGAGCTCTCTAAAATTTTTCAAAAGTGAATGTTCTTTTTCGCTGTATGTTTCTTGATCATAGTGTGCGGCATGTGTTGAAAGATTTTCTTTTGTGGCAATATCTGCATAAAAAAAGCTTATGGGAACTTCCAGTTTTTGGGCGATTTTGAGTAAACACCCTGCGCTTACACGATTGAAGCCTTTTTCATATTTTTGGATTTGTTGGAAACTGACACCTAAATAGCTTCCTAATTCTTTTTGAGAAAGCCCCATGGCAATTCTTTTTTGACGAATTCTTTTGCCTATCAGAATGTCGATAAAATTTGGATTTTTGGTTTTCACTTCAAGCCCCCCTCCGGTTGCGAGCGCCCTCGCATTGGTATTCCGGGAGTCTAAAAGTACTGAATCCGAGTCAGTTTTTTTGCTTTTAGTGCTTAAAGCACCTGGACATAGCAAAAACTCCCGGAATTCCGGGATACCCACAAAAGTGGGCTCAATTGTACGCTCGGATTTAGGGCTTTTAGTTCCCTATTGGTCGTTGCGTATACGACCAAAATTACAGTATTCATTTATAAGGCAATTTCAGGAGATTGGCAAGAAAAATGAAAATAATCTCCAAGACTATAAGATTGGGTACTTTTTAAAAAAGTGCGAAATATGGATTATAAATCGCGTCTTTTGCTTAATCAGAAATGTCGATAAAATGTGGATTTTTGGTTTGCACTTCAAGCCCCCCTCCGGTTGCGAGCGCCCTCGCATTGGTATTCCGGGAGGTTGGATTCACTGAACTTAAACAGTCTCTTGTTTTTAGTGCTTAAAGCACTTGGACATAACAAAAGCCCCCGGAATTTCCGGGATAGCCATAATTGTTTATGTGTTAAGTTTTAAGGAATCCAACTCCTTATTGACCGCTGCGTAGACGACCAAAAAACACAGGCCAATTCATAAAGTAATTTCAGGAGATTGGCAAGAAAAATCAATATCCCATAAAATGGCGTGATTTTGAGGGGTGTGGAGTGCTGGTTTGAATTTGACTTAAGGGGTATATGAATGGAATAATATTAATTGTTACTCTTTTGCTTAATCAGAAATCAGCCACAAGATTGCTTTTTGTTTTTTCGGCTGGAGCTCTCTAAAATTTTTCAAAAGTGAATGTTCTTTTTCGCTGTATGTTTCTTGATCATAGTGTGCGGCATGTGTTGAAAGATTTTCTTTTGTGGCAATATCTGCATAAAAAAAGCTTATGGGAACTTCCAGTTTTTGGGCGATTTTGAGTAAACACCCTGCGCTTACACGATTGAAGCCTTTTTCATATTTTTGGATTTGTTGGAAACTGACACCTAAATAGCTTCCTAATTCTTTTTGAGAAAGCCCCATGGCAATTCTTTTTTGACGAATTCTTTTGCCTATCAGAATGTCGATAAAATTTGGATTTTTGGTTTGCACTTCAAGCCCCCCTCCGGTTGCGAGCGCCCTCGCATTGGTATTCCGGGAGTCTAAAAGTACTGAACCCTAGTCAGCTTTTTTGCTTTTAGTGCGGAAACGCACCTGGACATAGCAAAAACTCCCGGAATTCCGGGATACCCACAAGAGTGGGTTCAATTGTACGCTAGGGTTTAGGGCTTTTAGTTCCCTGTTGATCGTTGCGTGGACGATCAAAATTACACTTTAAGTGATAAAGTAATTTCAGAAGATTGGCAAGAAAAATCAAAATAATCTCAAAGACTATAAGATTGGGTACTTTTTAAAAAAGTGCGAAATATGGATTATAAATCGCGCTTTTACCTATCAGAATGTCGATAAAATATGGATTTTTAGTTTGCACTTCAAGCCCCCCTCCGGTTGCGAGCGCCCTCGCATTGGTATTCCGGGAGTTTGAAAGCACTGAACTCGATCAGCCTTTTGCTTTTAGTATTTATAATACTTGGACATAGCAAAAGCCCCCGGAATTCCGGGGATACCATTAAAGTGGTATCGATTTTTGTTTAGCGAGTTTTCAGGCTTTCAAATCCCTATTGGTCGTTGCGTATACGACCAAAATCACATGCCAATTAATAAAACAATTTCAGGAGATTGGCAAATAAAAATAGTTTTTATTTATAAACTTTATTTTTTAATGAGAGGCTTTCCGCCTCTCAAACTCTCCGGAACGCTCACCAAAATCATGACATCAGATCCGCGTTTAATGAGAGGACTAACAAGCCTTGGTTCTTAAGGTCAAGGAAACCACTACGTGGCGCCTAAAGGCGTCCTTGACAAAAGAACCATAGGAGCTTGTTTTGTCCCTCTCACGCGGCTCCGAAATCATGATTAGAAGGGGAGCTTATAGGGGGGTGATATCAGGCATATCAATTTATCAAGGTGTTTTTTAGAGTGTATGATGAGTATTTTAGGCTGGATTTTTTTGTCGCGTTTGATGAAATAATCTTGTTTGAGGGTGGGTGATCTGAAGTGCTTGGGGGAGATTGGCTAGGCAAGAAGCTGGGGTAATACTATTGTTTATAGAGTGGTGCGGTGTGGAAGTTTCATTTGGCTATATTCTGTAAATATGTAAAAGCGTAAAAACGGAAATTTGCAAAAAAGGAAAAGGCTTTATGTCGTTAGAGGCGTTGTGGTTAATGATACGCAATGTATAGGGATCGTGTTTTCAAAGGTAGGAAGAACAACATAAATGGAAGGAGTGGCTTAGAGGAAGCGTGTGAAGAGAGAGAAAATGGGGAAGGCTTTATGGGAAATGCGTAGAGTATGAAGTGTGGGGCGGTGAAGCATGTTGTGAATGGTGTGAAGAATGGAGAAGGTTTTTGAGAAAAGGAGGGGCTTCTGGCGTCGGGGAGTGGTGTTTATCTGAAGGGCGCATGTTTAAGGTGTGGAAGGTGAGGAAAAGTTGGAGAGAGGATGATTGTTCGTAAGTTGTAGAGGGATTAGTCAGAGGTGTTGGGAAAATGCTTTAGGGGAAAAAATTAGCGTAATTTCTTGTCACACTGAAACCAAAATCATCATAAAAATTGAAGGGAATTAGCGGGTAAAATTGGTGAAAAAAAAGTTTTGATTCTTAAGGTGTGGGATGACGTTTTTTGAGAGCATGGAAGAGTAAACTTGAAAAACCTTTCCCTTTTTGTGGAATTTTTATTCACAAACTTAAGAAAATAGGGTATGAACGCTGGAAATAACGCACAGCTTAACAAAATATGTGCACTGTAAAGGAAATGTTTGTTTATGTCAAAAGAAGAAGTTTTAGAATTTTCTGGTATCGTTACTGAACTCTTACCTAACGCGATGTTTCGTGTGAAACTGGAAAATGATCATGAAATTATTGCCCATACCGCTGGTAGAATGCGGAAAAATCGTATTAGGGTGTTGGCCGGTGATAAAATCATGGTGGAAATGACACCTTATGATTTGACAAAAGGGCGCATTACATATCGCTATAAGTAGCATCGTGGGTGGCTTGCACTTTTTTCTAAAAGCTATCATATTATTTCTATTATTTTTTAACAGTTTTTTAGTTTGCTTTTCATGAGTGAAAAAAGGGGAGTGTTTGAAGAGCCTTGAAAAACTGTAAAATCGTTGCGGAAAAAGGATAAGGAGATCAATAGCGCTTAAAAGGGAGCGCTAAAGGGGGTGAGAGGGAAGTCAATTGTGAAGGGGTGGAAATGAGAAATATAAGAGAGTGGGGGGAAAAACGTTTGGCAGATACTCTTACAGAAGAAATTCATTTGGTGCTTGCCTCCGCTTCGCCAAGGCGTTTAGCGCTCTTGGCACAAATAGGGATTGATCCCCAGCAGGTTTATGCAAGCGATATTGATGAAACGCCAAAATTAAAAGAACATCCTGCAAACCTTGCCAAACGTTTGGCAAAAGAAAAAGCACTGAAAGCCCAAAAAATTTTGCGCTGGTACAGTCAGAATGGTCAAGACGAGTTGCAGAATAGTCAAGAAAAATTACCTGGACAGAAAATGATTATCTTGGCGGCTGATACGGTGGTGGCTGTTGGGCGGACCATTTTCCCCAAACCAGAAAGCGAGGATGAGGCTTATGAATGTTTACGATACCTTTCTGGGCGTTCGCATAAGGTCTATGGTGCCATTTGTGCGCTCAATGAACGTGGAAAAATAACCGTAAAATTGGTTGAAAGTCGTGTTCGCTTTAGACGCTTAACCTCTGCCATGATGAAGGTTTACCTTGCTTCAGGAGAATGGCAAAGGAAAGCGGGTGGCTACGCTATCCAAGGAAAAGCAGGGGCTTTTGTTGTCCATATCACGGGTTCTTATTCTAATGTTGTGGGATTGCCTTTGGCTGAAACAGCCGATCTCTTGACCGCTTATCACTATCCACTTTTCACTCATTGGGCTGAACAAACGCATTAGAAAAACTTTAAGGTAAGATCAATGCAAGGTGAAAAGCAACAAAAAGAGAAAAGCAAAAATGAAAAAAAAGCAACAGAAGAAAAGTTAATGAAGAAGCCAATGACAAAGGTGTGCCAAGAACAAAAAGAGCTAAATTTGCAAAAAGAGACCCGTCCTCCGCATCCTTGTCCTATTTGTGGTCAGATGTCACAAAAATCTTCTTATCCTTTTTGTTCCACACGGTGCCGAGCTATTGATCTTAATCGTTGGCTTTCAGGCTCTTATATTTTACCACCCCCACCACAAGTAAGTGATGAAGAAGAATAAAGGGGATATTCCTCTTGAGAAAGAACGCTAAAGCGTTTTTTTGTGTGGGAACTGAAGGGGAGGCGCGCGGGATTATCCTATATCAATCTATTTAAGAGCTGGATTAACGGCTTGCTTATTATCGTCATTCGCAAAGACGCAGATTAAGTTCAATCAACGATGGAAGTTTTAATACATATCTAAGACTTATTCCCAAAGGTTTTGTTTACCATGGATAATTATAAATTGCTTTGTTGCATGAAGGTTGATGGTGCTTTGTTGCGTGAAAGTTGTTGATGCCTTTAGGGTGTGAGGAAAAATTGATCATCTAATCAGTATTGCTAAGGAAAAAAGAGGGCGCGCGTGTTTTGGTGCAAAGAGACGGGGTAACAAAAAATCGCTTGTTAGTGCTTTGTTGCGTGAAAGTTGTTGGTGCCTTTAGGGTGTGAGGGAAGAATTGATAGTCCAATCAGTATTGCTAACGAAAAAGAGGGGCGCGTGTTTTGGTGCAAAGAGACGGGGCAGTAAAAAATCGCTTGTTGGTGCTTTGTTGCGTGAAAGTTGTTGGTGCCTTTAGGGTGTGAAGAAAAATTGATAATCCAATCAGTATTACTAACGAAAAAGAAGGGGAGTGTGTTTTGGTGCAAAGAGATGGGGCAACAAAAAATCGCTTGTTGGTGCTTTTGCTGGGTAATGGTATGGTGTCATTTGGGGGCTGGATTGATTATATCGTGATTTTGACCGTATCTGTGTTCACGTGGAAAGCTGATCAATATGACGTCGCTTTGATTGGAGCGGCAACATTATTACCTGGTATCGTTCTGTCTAAGCCAATTGGAATGTTGGTAAGTCACCGTTCTATGATACATTGGCTGCGGGCGTCACTGCTGTTACGGGCACTCTGTACTGTCGGTTTATTGATGGCGACGAGTCTGCAAGGATTTATTATACTGGCAGTTATTCGAGCGACATTCAACAGTCTAGCTATGCCTGCAATTTCCGTTCTTAGTGCAAATTCGGTGCCTGAAAACGGACGGACTCGTTACTATTCTGTGCTTAACATGATCAATAGCGCAGCAAAGATGATAGGACCTGCTTTGGGGAGTGCTCTGTCTGTACTTTTGTCAGATACCTATACTTTATTGTTTTCTGGATTTTTGACATTGCTAGGCTTTATCGTGTTTTGTTGTCTTGGTGCACAACCTGTCTCGTCACTCATGATAAAAACAGCGAATACCATAAAATCAAAGCATAGGCTTTATGGGACAACTTGGTATGCCTATGTGGCGGTGATGTTTGTGTATTTTGCCATGATCTTTATGGTGAATAATCAGTTGCCAGTTATTCTTAGTGCAATGAAAATGAATAAACAAGCTCTTGGGATGCTGGTATCGGCTTCGGCAATCGGTAATTTTCTCTATGGGTTTTGGAGTGTGAAACAATCTAAGCATAAACCCCTTACAGGCAAAATATCAGAGTTGTTAATGCCGGCAATGTCAACAATGATTGGTTTTGTCATGATCTCTGTGTGCTTTTTTTACTTTGATTTACTCCGTATTGAGACTTTGTTGCTCTGTTTTTTCCTTATTGGAATGGTTAGCGCTTACTTTTCCATATCTTCTAACGTTTATCTGGTAAGCAATTTCAATGAACAGATTGGGGTGGCTTCCGGATGGGTGCAGTCTATACAAAATTTAGCTATGTTGGTGGCGCCCTTTGTTGGAGCGTTTGTTTTAGGTCACACTTCGGCTGGAAAATTGTTCCTTCTTTCTGGATTGAGTGGATTATTCTGTTTATTGGCTATTAGGATATTGGTGAACCGTTCTTTGTTAATTGTTCGATCTCAATGATTGGCTCATCAATGAAACAAATGTTTTAAATCATTTTTCTGAGATTTAGAGGACGTGGAGATAATCCAACATAGAGCAGCTTTTTCAACGTCATAGATTCAATTTTTGATTTTTACTTAGCCGCTTATATGTTTTTTTCGGGGCTTTGCCTTCTTGATACGGTTCCACTGTCTCGTAAACGCAATAGGGGGCATGGTTTTGAGCGACAATGTCATTTTTGTTTAACTCCGCTTTGCTACGAATAGTCAAACTTAAAAACTCAGCTGCCAATCCTTAATCAGCTTGACTTGAAGCAATAATGAAAACAGAAAACGAGGAGCTATAGTGTGAATTATCTTACATGCCGTAAAATATCATTCTTGGAGGTATGGTGATATCAGGTATGGGAAACTTTAGGCAGGGGGTATGTTAATTGTTGCTCTTTTTCCTAATCAGAAATCAACCACAAGATTGCTTTTTGTTTTTTCGGCTGGAGCTCTCTAAAATTTTTCAAAAGAGTGTGTTCTTTTTCGCTATAGGTGTATTGGTCGTGGTGTAAGAGAGTTTCTTTTGTGGGAAGATCTTCTTTTGTGGCAATGTCTGCATAAAAAAAGCTTATAGGGATATCCAGTTTTTGGGCGATTTTGAGTAAATACCCTACGCTTACACGATTTAAGCCTTTTTCGTATTTTTGGATTTGTTGAAAACTGACACCTAAATGGCTTCCTAATGCTTTTTGGGAAAGTCCTATTGAAATGCGTCTGTGACGGATTCTTTTTCCTATCAAAATGTCGATAAAATGTGGATTTTTAGTTGGCACTTCAAGCCCCCCTCCGGTTGCGAGCGCCCTCGCATTGGTATTCCGGGAGTCAAAATACTGAGCTCTAGTCAGTTTTTTTGCTTTTAGTGCGGAAACGCACCTGGACATGGCAAAAACTCCCGGAATTCCGGGATACCCACAAAAGTGGGCTCATTTTACGCTAGAGCTTAGGGTTTTTGAATCCCTCTTGATCGCTGCGTAGACGATCAAAATTACACTTTAAGTGATAAAGTAATTTCAGGGGATTGGCAAGAAAAATCAAAATAATTTCAAAGACTATAAGATTGGGTACTTTTTAAAAAAGTGCGAAATATGGATTATAAATCGCGTCTTTTATCTATCAAAATGTCGATAAAATTTAGATTTTTAGTTTGCACTTCAAGCCCCCCTTCCGGTTGCGAGCGCCCTCGCATTGGTATTCCGGGAGGTTGAAAATACTGAGCTCAGTCAGCCTTTTGCTTTTAGTGCTTAAAGCACTTGGACATAGCAAAAACTCCCGGAATCCCGGGATACCCACAAAAGTAGGCTCAATTGTACGCTAGGGTTTAGGGCTTGTCTTCCCTCTTGATCGCTGCGTAGACGACCAAAATTACACTTTAAGTGATAAAGTAATTTCAGAAGATTGGCAAGAAAAATGAAAAATTTTCTATTCTGTTATACCGTAAAACGGCGCTATTTGAAGGGGGAGTGAAGAGCTTGAATATTCATGATAGGGCTTGATTTGTTGAGCCTGGTGAAGTGCTGTCTTTTTTGGGGGGTGGAGACTGTAAGGTACTAGGCAAAAAGCTGGTTTCGTTTTCAAAACAGTGTTTACAGAGCAGCGCGGGTGGTGATGTGGAAATTTTATTTGGCTGACTTCTGTGATAACGTAAAAGCGTTAAAACGTATATCCGTAAAATGATACGGGGATTTGTGCTTTGTGTATACTTTTATTTGGCGTGGAATGTGGTGAGATAAATGGGGAATGCATTTGTGAGTGGAGTGGGGAAAGCTGGGATGAAAAGGGGTGTTAAGTGCGTTTTCTGGAGAAGAGTATGTGGAGAATATTTGGAGGAAGGGCTTATTTGTCTTGTCTGATGAAACAGCATTTTTTGATATGTGGGATAGCCGTATGAAATAATCAGCAGGGGAATCTGATAGACAAGAAATCAGATTTTTGCAGAGCAGTGTTTACAGAGCGGTGCGTGGGGTGAACCTTTCGTTGGTTGTTTTCTGTAATGATGTAAAAACGTAAAAATGTGAATCTGTAAAAGTGAAGCGGAGGATTTATGGATTTATGTATTGTGCGTGTTTTGGGGTCACGTTGGGCTTTTATCTGGCATGGATGGGGTGAGATGAATGGGGGGAGAACGAGCTTGTGAATCGAGGAGGGAAGCTGGAATGAAGAGTGCTGTAAGTCGTGAATGTGTGATGGGAGAGAAAAGGGGGGCGTGGAATGGAGAGAGTGCCTATGGACAAGGGGAGGGTGTGGATAAGAGGCGGGGTAGTGCAAAGGGATGCGTGAAGGGATGGTGTGAGGGTGATAGAAGAGGGAGGTGAGGCTTTTATTAAAGGGTATTGTGGTTTTGAAAGGGGGTGAGAATGGAGAAAATGCCCTGGAAAGTATGGTGACGAGGGAAGTTAAAGGGGATGAGAGCAGGGCTCGAAAAAATAACTGGGAAAGGGAGCCGTGGTGGGGAAATGAAAAAAAACTTTCTCACCCCCAGTTGTTTTCAAAGGGGAGTGAGGGGCTTATCAAGAAGAAAAAAAGCTAGTTTCTTTTCATAATCTTCCAAGTTTTTCCATCAGACATATACATAATCTTTTGACCTGTGGTTATCTTTTGTGTGCCGTGAGTGGTGTGAAGCGTAGAACTGAAAGCCGCTAGATGATCTATAAAGATTGATTTCCACTTAAATGAATCAGGAGATGGCAAAAAGATATTGGGTGCCCAAGAACGATTTTTTGAACGAATAACGACAAGCTCTTTTTGTTTCAAAACGTTAGAAATTGTTTCTGCAGACAGATCTTTCTCATTGGAAATGGGTATTTCTGGTTTAGTAGTAGGCGAGGCTAAACCTCCAAAGTCGCTTATACTTGTCATGCAAAAGTTGGATGTACATGATGTTTGGATGAAGTCAGAATCTCGACACTTTCCTTGATTAGAAACTCTCAGACTTCCTTCGTGTAGCTTGTTTTGTTTTATGCCTTGAGGCTCAAAAAAAATCGAACTTTGTGGACTTAAATCATAACAGGAGGAGAGATGTCTCTTCCAACGAGAATGGTCTTCAACAAAACTTGAAGATTTACGGAGTTGTCCAAATGTATTTGGTACTTCTATGGTCCCAATATTCACTTTTTTACCCGTTATAAAATCGACTACTGTCGCTGTAACTAGATTTTCATTTTTTTCAACATATAATCGATATCTGCGTCCCATCTCCCATGGAAACTTGATTTCACATCGTACTCCTGAACCTTCCTGAGTAAAATGCTTACATGTATTACCCTTCCATCCCGTTGCATTCCAGATAGAAAAATGAATGGTACGGCCGCTCCTGTTGAAAAAACCAATTTGTCCACTTTTCCCGTTTTGGAATTCAAATTTATTTCCCCAGAAATAGATGGAGTTAGGTCCACCATCGTAATTTACTTGCTGGGTGAAAACAAATAGATCAAATGATGCATTTGCAAGCCATTCATGCTCTATTGTAATAACTTTGCCGGCAAAAACGGCATAGCTTGGTTTACTTATTAGAAGGAATAAAAGTATTAAAATAACCTTTTTTACAGTATGGTACATACTCAAATCCTCTATCTTAATAAAAATAGTGTAACTTTATAAGTATTAAATCATACATTCAATGATTTGTTAAGTAAAATTAGAGAAAATACTTTAATGTTTACTCTAAACTATATGCTGTAAAGACTACTTTGTTTAAAGTGTTTTTGCATGCTCCTTTTCTGCTGTTCAAATTTAAGTTTAATGGTGGAATTTAGGGGTGATGGTTTAAAAAGGGGAGTGATGATGGGGGGTATAAGAAAAGTTGCGGTTTTTATTTAAAATGATAGCGTATTTTTTTCTCCCTCTTGCTATGAGGCTTGTAGAAACCCATATTCTTTTTAGCACTATGGTTCTTCTTCTTGCTGCTTTTTTCGCGGTGTTTTTTAGAGGCTGGAAAATCCTTTCTGGATGTTTCTTTTGTGGAATATTGGAGAGGTTAAAGTGTGGTGATGGCTTGAGATTTAAGGAAAAAAAATGAACTTGGAAAAATATAGCGAACGCGTGCAGGGTTTTTTACAATCAGCACAAAATAGCGCTCTTGCTTCTGATCATCAGCAGTTTTTGCCGGAGCATTTCCTGAAAGTGTTGTTAGACGATTCTCAAGGATTGGCTGCATCGCTTATCCAAAACGCTGGTGGTGATCTTACTCTTATTCAAAAGGCGCTAAAAGAAGCACTTGATGCTTTGCCTAAAGTGCAGGGGGGAAATGGACAGCTCTATCTTTCGCAGCCATTGGCAAAAGTTTTCGCGCTGGCTGAGGATATTGCGAAAAAAGCCGGTGATCAGTTTGTGACCGTGGAGCGCATGTTGCAAGCGCTGATCATGGAAAAGACCGCAAAAACAGCCGATATTTTAACAAGTGGAGGATTGACCCCGCAAGCGCTTAATCGGGCAATTAATGCGCTGCGGAAAGGAAAAACAGCAACAAGCCCCCATGCTGAAGGACAATATGATGCCTTGCAAAAATATGCCCGGGATCTCACAAAAGACGCCCGTGAAGGAAAACTCGACCCTGTGATTGGGCGAGAAGAAGAAATCCGCCGCACTATTCAGGTGCTTTCACGGCGTACCAAAAATAATCCCGTGTTGATTGGTGAGCCTGGGGTGGGGAAAACAGCTATCGTGGAAGGGTTGGCATTGCGCATTATCAATGGCGATGTGCCTGAAACTTTGCGGGATAAACAGCTTCATGCGTTGGATATGGGAGCGCTTATCGCTGGTGCAAAGTATCGTGGGGAATTCGAAGAGCGCCTTAAAGCGGTGCTGGCAGAGGTGCAAGCTGAAAATGGACAAATTATCCTCTTTATTGATGAATTGCACAATCTTGTTGGCGCTGGAAAATCTGATGGTCCTATGGATGCTTCTAACTTGTTAAAACCTGCTCTTGCACGCGGAGAACTCCATTGTGTGGGCGCTACTACGCTCGATGAATATCGAAAATATGTCGAAAAAGACGCTGCTTTGGCACGCCGCTTTCAACCTGTCTTTGTACCTGAACCCTCTTTGGAAGATACTATTTCTATTTTGCGCGGTATTAAGGAAAAATATGAACAACATCACAAAGTGCGCTTGGCTGATAGTGCTTTGATTGCGGCGGCGCGTTTGTCTAACCGCTATATTACGGATCGCTTCTTGCCGGATAAAGCTATTGACCTTATCGATGAAGCGGCGGCGCGGTTGCGCATGCAGGTCGATTCAAAGCCGGAAGAACTCGATGCTGTTGATCGGCGTATTTTACAGTTGAAGATCGAACGGGAAGCTTTGAAAACAGATGTCGAGCCAACAGCAAAAGAACGTTTGAAAAGCGTGCAGGAGGAACTGAAAACATTGGAACAACAGTCCGCTGAGATGACAACGGCTTGGCAGGCTGAGAAACAAAAATTAGGGCATGCTGCTGATTTGAAAAAACAACTCGAAGAAGCCCGTAATGCTTTGGCTATTGCACAACGTGATGGACAATTCCAACGCGCTGGAGAGCTCGCTTATAGCGTTATCCCTGAACTCGAAAAACAATTGAGTATTGCGGAAAATGATGACCAACAAAATCATCTCGTTGAAGAGACGGTCACTGCTGAACATGTGGCGCGGATTGTTTCACGCTGGACCGGTATTCCTGTTGATCGAATGCTGGAGGCAGAACGGGAGGCGCTGTTGCGGATGGAAGATGAAATTAGCAAACGTGTGATTGGTCAGGGAGAGGCTGTTCAAGCTGTTTCTCGTGCTGTACGCCGCGCGCGTGCAGGGTTGCAAGATCCCAATCGTCCGCTTGGCTCTTTCATGTTTTTGGGTCCTACTGGTGTGGGGAAAACCGAATTAACCAAAGCTCTTGCCGCTTTTCTTTTCCAAGACTCCAATGCCATGTTGCGCATCGATATGTCGGAATATATGGAAAAACATGCTGGGGCGCGGCTGATTGGGGCACCTCCTGGATATGTTGGATATGAAGAGGGTGGGGTGCTGACGGAGGCTGTACGTAGAAGACCTTACCAGGTCATTCTGTTTGACGAAATTGAAAAAGCACACCCTGATATTTTTAATCTCTTGTTGCAAGTGTTGGATGAGGGACGCTTGACTGATAGTCAAGGACGTACCGTTGATTTTCGCAATACCTTGCTGATTATGACTTCTAATCTTGGTGCTGAGTTTTTAACTGCTTTGCCTGAAGGGCAAGCAACAGATCAGGCAAAAAATGATGTTATGAATGTCGTTAAAGCGGCTTTCCGTCCTGAATTTTTAAACCGTATTGATGAGATTATTCTCTTTCAAAGGCTGCACCGTCACGATATGGAAGCGATCGTCGATATTCAGATAGAACATTTGCAAAATTTGCTCAATGAACGCAAAATAACTTTGCAAATCGAGCCAGAGGTGAGAAAATTTCTTGCCGATAAAGGCTATGATCCGCTCTATGGTGCGCGTCCGCTTAAACGGATTATTCAAAAAGAAATTCAAGATCCACTGGCGGAAAATATCTTATTTGGAAAAATTCACGATGAGACAACGGTGAAAATTACAAAACAAGGAGATCGGTTGGAATTTTTGCCTGAAGATTAAGTTTGGAAAAATTCATGGTATAAAGGGCGGTGATAATCCTATTATGTGATAAAACACCGCTCTTTGAGGCGTGCTGATTTAGAAAAATCACGATGAGACAAGCGGTATTTTATTGCAAAGCAAAGGGAGTGGCTGGTGTTTTTGCATGTTAAATCAGCGTTTTCGAATATCGTAGGATTCTTTTACTTCTGGTTGTAGTGAAAGCTATTTTCTTGCAATGTTATAAGTGAAGTCACAAGCGGGATTGCTTTATTGCTTTGTGCGTAAAAGCGTTAAAGAGAAATGCCGTTTATCCGCCGTAAAACACTGCTCTTTGAGGGGGTGTGGGGAGCTGATCTGAATTTGACTTAAGGGGGATATGAATGGAATAATGTTGATCGTTGCGCTTTTGCTTAATCAGAAATTAGCCACAAGATTGCTTTTTGTTTTTTCGGCTGGAGCTCTCTAAAGTTTTTCAAAAGGGTGTGTTCTTTTTCGCTATAGGTTTCTTGATTGTGGTGTAAGAGGTTTTTTTTGTGGGAAGATCTTCTTTTGTGGCAATGTCTGCATAAAAAAAGTTCATAGGAACTTCTAGTTTTTGAGCGATTTCCAGTAAACATTTGGCACTTACACGATTGAAGCCTTTTTCGTATTTTTGGATTTGTTGGAAACTGACACCTAAATGGCTTCCTAATTCTTTTTGAGAAAGTCCCATTGCAATGCGTCTATGACGGATTCTTTTGCCTATCAAAATGTCGATAAAATGTGGATTTTTAGTTGGCACTTCAAGCCCCCCCTCCGGTTGCGAGCGCCCTCGCATTGGTATTCCGGGAGTCTAAAAGTACTGAACTCGAATCAGTTTTTTTGCTTTTAGTGCTGAGAAGCACCTGGACATAGCAAAAACTCCCGGAATTCCGGGATATCCGCAAAGCGGGACAAATTCATGTACGAGTTTTCGGGCTTTTAGCTCCCTATTTGACCGCTGCGTATACGATCAAAAACACAGGTCAATTCATAAGGCAATTTCAGAAAATTGGCAAGAAAAATTAAAATAATATCAAAGACTATAAGATTGGGTACTTTTTAAAAAAGTGCGAAATATGGATTTTTAGTTGGCACTTCAAGTCCCCCTCCGGTTGCGAGCGCCCTCGCATTGGTATTCCGGGAGCCTGAAAGCACTGACCTCGAATCAGCATTTTGCTTTTAGTGCCAAAGCACCTGGACATAGCAAAAACTCCCGGAATTCCGGGATATCCGCAAAGCGGGACAAATTCATGTACGAGTTTTCGGGCT
>NZ_JBHIPJ010000009.1:0-2500 GCF_042195945.1 Bartonella sp. AP30XZML
CCCCCCCCCGTCTCTTTGAGGCCCCTACCTCTGTTGAGAGAAGTATTTGAGGGCTTAGTGCTCATGTGTTGACAATATAAAAGCAGACGTGCCGTCTTCGTTTCTCTTTCTTCAGATGATGATCCCAAGCCTTCTGGCGATCTCTTAAAATAAAGCCTCACATCATAATCAGTTCGCGGTTTCAAAGAAAAACATGCGTTTCAAAGTGCCATGGATTTTAAAAACTATGGATTTATTAAAACTTATGGGTTTTAAAAAAGGCTTTAAAAGGAAATGACTAAAAAAGAAAGCCACTTAAAAAAGCTTTTCCAGTGATTTAAGATGATACCGGGGAAGGTTTTCCGGTTTATCCCGGAGGGCTTGTAGCTCAGTTGGTTAGAGCGCGCGCTTGATAAGCGTGAGGTCGGAGGTTCAAGTCCTCCCAGGCCCACCAGTTTATGCTCGTTTTTTGCTTATCCAAGAGTATGAAGCTTCAGCGTATTAAAAACGCTTCAATCTTTGTTTATTTTTAAAGATTTAATTTTATCATCCAAAGATTATTTGTTAAATTTATCTTATTAAGCTTTCAAAGAGGCTTTTAAAGCCCCTTCAGTGGTACAGATAAATTTAAATGATGCAAATCAAAATAGTACAGGGAATGCAAGTTGATAAATCTTGTTAAAGTTGATTTGAAAGAGCATTATTTAGGGGCCGTAGCTCAGCTGGGAGAGCACCTGCTTTGCAAGCAGGGGGTCGTCGGTTCGATCCCGTCCGGCTCCACCATTTAGGTCATCATCATGTTGTAAGAACACGGTTTAGTAAAAGGTCCAGTGATCTTTTGCTTGTTCTATTGAAATTGTGAAGAGAAGATATATTCAGACATGTTCCTTTTTTAAGGTTCCTTCTGAGATACAAGTTTTTTGTTAAGAAAAATACTTTCTTGGGAAAATGCTTGTTGTCGAAAAAAAAGGTTTTGGAAAACAGATTTAAAAAAAGATCTTGAAAGAAAAACCTTTCTTCCGAAGAGGAAATCTTAATTTAGAAAAAGAGACATGTGTCGCAAGGGAATGCTCAAAGCCCTTGCTTATGATTGGAAGCTTAACCGCGCCATTGAATATATCTCGAGAAGCTGGTCTTTTCTGCTGATATTTGGTTTGTTTTGCGCTTTATTTTGCACAAGATAAAGAGAAGCAGACAAACCGTGAATGAATATTGGCAATGAGAACGATCAAGTGTCTTAAGGGCATTTGGTGGATGCCTTGGCATGCACAGGCGATGAAGGACGTGATACGCTGCGATAAGCTACGGGGAGGTGCGAATACCCTTTGATCCGTAGATTTCCGAATGGGGTAACCCACCTTTGATGGCTAGAAAAATTAAGCTGTTTTTGTAAAAGGACAGTTTAGTTTTCTAGTCATCTAATAAAGGTATCTACACCTGAATAAAATAGGGTGTAAGAAGCAAACGCAGGGAACTGAAACATCTAAGTACCTGTAGGAAAGGACATCAAACGAGACTCCGTTAGTAGTGGCGAGCGAACGCGGACCAGGCCAGTGGCTTGAATTAAGAAAAGTAGAAACGACTGGAAAGTCGTACCAAAGTGGGTGATAGTCCCGTATACGTAAATCTGATTTAAGTCCTAGAGTAGGGCGGGACACGTGAAATCCTGTCTGAACATGGGTCGACCACGATCCAAGCCTAAGTACTCGTGCATGACCGATAGCGCACCAGTACCGTGAGGGAAAGGTGAAAAGTACCCCGACAAGGGGAGTGAAATAGTACCTGAAACCGAATGCCTACAAACAGTCGGAGCCCAAGATACGTTCTGGGTGACGGCGTACCTTTTGTATAATGGGTCAGCGACTTAGTCTAACGAGCAAGCTTAAGCCGGTAGGTGTAGGCGTAGCGAAAGCGAGTCTGAATAGGGCGTTCAGTTCGTTGGATTAGACCCGAAACCGAGTGATCTAGCCATGAGCAGGCTGAAGGTAAGGTAACACTTACTGAAGGGCCGAACCCGTATCTGTTGCAATAGATTGGGATGACTTGTGGCTAGGGGTGAAAGGCCAATCAAACTCGGAAATAGCTGGTTCTCCGCGAAATCTATTTAGGTAGAGCGTTAGTCGAATTCTCCAGGGGGTAGAGCACTGGATGGGCTAGGGGTCCTCACCGGATTACCAAACCTAACCAAACTCCGAATACCTGGAAGAACTAACTAGCAGACACACGGCGGGTGCTAACGTCCGTCGTGGAGAGGGAAACAACCCTGACCACCATCTAAGGTCCCCAAGTTATGGCTAAGTGGGAAAGGATGTGAGGATCCCAAAACAACCAGGATGTTGGCTTAGAAGCAGCCACCATTTAAAGAAAGCGTAACAGCTCACTGGTCTAAATAAGGGTCCCTGCGCCGAAAATGTAACGGGGCTAAAGCCATACACCGAAGCTGTGGATTTACTCTTTATTGAGTAAGTGGTAGCGGAGCGTTCCGTAAGCCTGTGAAGGGAGACTCGTGAGAGCTCCTGGA
>NZ_JBHIPJ010000010.1:0-7321 GCF_042195945.1 Bartonella sp. AP30XZML
TGAAGAGCAACATAACAGTAGCAGTTCCAAAGCAGCCTAAAACAGCAAAATAGTGAAAAGTGCTGATCATTTTACGATTAGACATGCATTTAAATCGTCAAAAAGGTACCGTACAACGCGATTTAAAGATTTTATGATGAAAACCACATCTGTAATATAAAACGCTCTGTACGGTCAAATTTTAGGTAAATTAACCTATTGGTAAAATTATGGACTAAAAACATGAGAATATTAAAAGACATGTTCTTAAAAAAACGTAAACAACCAATGCAAAAAGAGTTTATTGCAACAGCTGTTGGTTATGTTCCTTGGGGAGATGGAGCAGAGGAGTATTTTTACAACCTCTACGAATATGAAGACGGCACAAGAGAATGTGAAAAGTTTGATGGCGGACAGTATTATACCACACCAGAAAATGCGGATTTTAGTACCAAAGCGCAAGTGAAAGCATGGGTTTACGGTGGTGCTATTCCGAAAAGCGTTCTCAATTACGAGCCTCTCATAGATGAGATCAATAAGGAGATTAAAAAGTTATCGGAAGTTGCTTGACAATATGGCAACATTATGTCTATTGTCGAATCAGGTGCCTAGAAAACACCTTAAATGTACAGCGGATAGATTGCCGAAACAGTCTTTTCACCGCCAATTAAAAACTTTGACTCATTGTATGTTACACGCATATAATGATTTTGTCGGGTGTGGTTATGCTATACAATACCCTTTTGGGGAAGGCATAACGACGGGCTGTACGCCGTGTTTTCTAGCACCCGGCATCCTCTTTGGATGTCAATAGAAAACCTCTAATCGTACGGAGTTCATAATGAACACTCTTATTAAAATATCAGAAAAAATTATTGAACAAGAAATTGTGCAAACGGTCAATGCGCGTGAGTTACACGCATTCATGGAAATAGGAAAACGTTTCGCTACTTGGATTACGGATCGTATTAATCAATATACATTTGAAGAAGGTAGAGACTTTATAAAAACACAAGATTTGCGGTTCCCAAAATTGGGAAGCGCAAAATCTAGAGCTGTTACAGTAATAGAATACCATCTCACTTTAGATATGGCAAAAGAGCTTTCCATGGTTGAACGCAATGAAAAAGGACGACAAGCTCGTCGTTACTTTATTGAGTGTGAGAAAAAGTTAAAAAGCCAATCTGTTGATTATGATCGTGATACCCGTTTTGATTTCCCAACAGATTGGGATAAAATGTCTCCAACTAAAAAGGCTGTTTACATTTATGGACCTCTCCACATGCATCTTGTTAAAGCCTTTACGTTGGTAGAAGAAAGCAAACAGTATAAAACACTCATTGAAGAAGCAAAAAAGGTCTTAGCAAAATCTGTTGTAAAAGCTGCTTAGATTTAAAAACATAACTCCCCATTTTAAAAGTGGGGAGGAAGTTAAGCCGCGTTTTTGATTGTAATAATGACTTGCTTGCCAAGAACACTCAGAGCTTGCTCTAGTGTTTGAAGCTTAGTTGGATAATTTGGATCAAGAATGCGTCTTGCTTCTGTTTCTTTTTTACCCAAACGATTAGCCAATTCTGTTTTTGTGATATTCGCTTCATTAAAGGCTTCTACCACTGCAAGTTTAAGAGCATTCCACGCATCTACCGTAACCTCTACAAGGTCTTTATATTGCTGTGGTACTGGCAAAGGTAAACCGCGCATAGGATAGCTCCGTAATGCTAACCCTAAAGCTTCAACAGCATTCTCTAATGCCTCAGTTCTATTTTCTCCAGCTGTTATTGCTTCTGGTACATCTGGAAAGGTTACAATAAAACCACCATCTGGATCAGATTCCAGTTTTGCTTGATAAGTATACTCCATATTTAGGTCTCCTCGCCATGATCAAAACGCTTTTGAAACGAAAAATTAAAGCTGTTGAGAGAACAACTCATACCCCCAACTGCTTTTTTATTATTTTCACGTAAAGTGGGGTCAATTCACCAGATTTTATAACGGTTGTCTTGTCTCCAAAAGTTACCAAATAATGTGACCCTTTACCTGCATCAGGAGCTTCACTGTAATGAAGAGCTCTTTTTCTGGCTTCTTTGCGTAACTCTCTAAGCAGCGCTTCTCGTTTCATTTAGCCTCCCCTTTCTGCATAAAATGAATATCGCACAAAAAGGTTCGGCAGTCAACAATAAATCGAACAAAAAAGTTTGATACAGACTCTTAATAAAAGGATATTTATTGAAAAGTCAAAAGCAGAAATCAGAAAGCCGTGACATGTTTTTTTGATGAATAATTTGTCAAATAACATTATAATGTAATACTTTAAAAAACTGTTATTAATAAACTGAAATATTTGAATAAATATACAAATTATGCTAAGATTTTATACGTTTTAAAGTGCAAATCTAATGGGGCTATAAATATGCTAAACAAAGTGACGTTAATCGGGTGCCCCTCTTTAAACATCTCATTAAAATTTTATTGAATATTAGATTAGGGAACTACCTATGACCAATACAACTGTATCTAAAAAATATGAAATTACTGACGAAATCAAAGAAGTTTGCGATGCTGATACACGTCAACCTAAACACTTTTATCGCATTCGTGCATTAAGAGATTTCGATGATGTCAAGGCGGGGGATCTTGGCGGGTTTATTGAAAAGGAAAGCAATTTATCCCATGATGGCAATTGCTGGGTCTATGATGATGCTATAGTTGCATATGATGCTATTGTTAGTAAAAATGCAAAGGTACGTAATGAAGCCGCCGTTGCTGGTAATGCAAAAGTTTATGGTAATGCTATAGTGAGTGGTAAAGCTAAAGTTTATGGTCATGATACCCATGTTTATGGCAATGCACAGGTTTCTGATAATGCGAGTGTTAATGGTAGTATGTGGGTTCGTGGTAAGGGAGTCGTTCATAGCACGTGCGTGGTTAATGACAATGCCAAGGTTTATGGTGATGCAAAAATTTGTGGTCAAGTTTGTAACAATGCCGTGGTTTATGGGAAAGTCTTTATTGCTGTAAATGCAAAAATTTATGACAATGCCAAGGTTTGGCATAGTGCTGATGTGAATGGCTTTGTTTATGGCAATGCAAAAGTATCAGGGTCTGCTTATATATATGAGGGTGCTCATATTTTTGATAATGCAAGAGTTTATGGAAAAGCGGTTGTTTACAAAGATGTCAAGATTTATGGCAACGCCACTCTTAAGGAAAAGAAAACATTTCGTGATGATATTTGTAGTAATGATGTAATCACTGAAAAAGTAACATAAAAAACGGCGAGGGGGCTCCTGCTTTAAAATAGAAAGCCATATCATTTGCGTGGTGTGGCTTTATGTTTATCAAAAGATAAAAAACATAATTTTATATGTTAAAAAACAATAATATACTTTTGAAATAATTGAATAAACAAGAAAATTATGCTAAGATTTTTTATGTATAAATTGTTAATCTAATGGGGCTACAAATATGCTAAATAAAGTGACGTTAATCGGGCGCCTTGGTGCTAATCCCGAAAGCAAAACAATGAATTCTGGAGCAGAAATAGTCAATTTGAGTATAGCGACTTCTGAGAGCTATACAGATAAAAAAACTAATCAAAAAGTAGAAAAAACTGAATGGCATTCCGTGGTGATTTTTAATCCACATTTGGCAAAAATTGCTCTTCAGTATCTCAACAAAGGTTCAAAGGTTTACGTAGAAGGAAAATTACAGACACGTAAATGGCAAGATAAAAATGGGCATGACCGTTATACAACAGAGATTGTCTTACCACAATTCAAAGGCGAGTTGTATTTGCTTGATGCCAAAAAAGAGCAATCAGCGTCCCCTACCCCTTCACCTATTACTTCTCAAAATTATGCTATCGCTTCAGGGGCTGCTGATTATAGCATATCTCTTAATGATGCTATCCCATTCTGATTGAAAAAATATGACAAAAAGAAAAAAACGTGCAAAACGCGGACGTCCTCGGATTAAAGGATGTATCAGAGAACCAAACGGACGCATCTCACGAGCAAAAACACCGCNAATACAAGATGCAAAAAATCCGCTTTCCGCTACCTATATCGGGCGGCTTTATCTGCAAGGCGAAATCAATCAAGATCAATATGATGCTGCGCAAAAATATCTTGAAGTGAGAAACAATTACCTCTGTGCAAAAGCCTTACCAAATGCAATTTATGATGACTTTACTCCATCTTTTAATGAAGAGGCAAAAAAACAATGGATTGAAAAAACTACTCATTACTATGAAGCAATGAAAGAGGTGCTAAAAGAAGCGCAATGCCTTTATAGACAGCATAACCTTTATGCCGCACTACAGTATCTTGTTAGTGAAGATCAATCACTGCCACATCTTGTCGGTTCGCTGTATGTTGCTCTGAATGCACTTCATAAACATTTTACAAAAAACCGCTAAATTTTAAGCAGCATTTTGAACATTGATAGTGATCTCTTTTCCAAGAGCAATGAGAGTGGATTCTAAAGTATCTAATTTTGTTGCGTGGTTTAAATCCAACAATCGGTCAATTTGTATTGGGTGAAGTTTTAAAAGACGTACGAGATCAGCTTTGCGTAAGTCTTTTTCAACCATAGCGTTATGTATTGCGATCTTTAAAGTGACCAATGAAGATACTTCAACAAAAGGATAAGCAGTATCACGAACTCCAAAAGAAACGACTTCACGATCTTGAAAACGACCCATAATGACTGTTAAAAGCGCGTTTTTAGCATTTTCTAAAGCTTCTTTTTCGTCGTTACCATAGGTAATAAATTCCTGAAAATCTTTGCAAATGACAAGAAGAGTATCATTGTCATCTCTGATAAATTTAAGTGCATATTTCATTTATATCTCCATATTCAGACTTACTTTAGGTCAAGATCTTTAAGAATCTTTTGAACTAATCCTGTTCCTAATTCTTTCCGCGCACCATGCATTGGCAAAACCGTTTTTTTAGAACCACGTTTTACAAGCAAATGGCCACCTTTCCCTGAGATAAAACTGCAACCATGTTTTGTAAGATATCTTTTTAATTCTTGACTGTTCATAAATATAATATAACATCTAAAATGTTTAAATGCAACAAATATGTTGTTATTTATGGAAAATTAAAAAGCGGCTTTTAAAATACTAAGTTTTGATCAAAAAATAAAAAAAATACAAAATATAGATTTTTTTCTATTGACAATGCATGAAAAATCGTATTTAGTGACAACATGGCAGTGGTTGTATTGCGTCTAAAATTCAAAAATATCCCTTACAATTTGGTAGAATCTTAAGCTTGCAAGAAGGATTAAAGTACTGTTTTTATTGATAAAACAGACTAATCTATTTTGCAAAGATCAAACGCCATTAAATAATCAATGATGTCATTAATTCATTACCTCAAAAGGAGCGAAGATGAAAGCAATCATCACGAAGCCAATGTGTGTTGTTGGCGACAATAAAAGCACTGTTCGCTTTGAAACTTCAACTCCCAATAATCCATTTGTAGAGATTTCCAATCAAGTCTACGCACGTCTCAAGCGCGCCAATGCTGCTAAACCTTTTGTTGAGATCAAAACAAAAATAAAACCCGACAAGGGAGTTGAACAAATTAAGCAAATAGAACAAGAACCAAACCAAATATCAACTGAAGAAACCTCACTCGAAAAGCCTAAAGCATCTAAAGCTTCCAAGCCATCAACATCTACCCCCAAAAAGGCTTAGAAGTTGAAATTAATCATCCGTCAAAAATGGTATCTTCAACAGGTAAAGGATACCTTCACCAGTCTTCAAGCACCACGCCTTAATTGGGCTTTGCGTAATGCTCTAAACACCTCTGCAAAACAAGTCAAACGCTTTGCAGAAAAACAAATTGCAGATGTTACATCAGCCCAATCAAAGCGTGTCAAAAAAGGCGTTTATATTAAAGAAAAGGCTACAGCTAAGTTTCTCGAGACAGATATCATTGGTTCTGGAACACCGATACCTCTTAAATTTTTTCAAGCACAAGAAACAAAACGCGGTGTGACTTACACAATGTTTGGAAAAAAAGAAATCTTACCCCATGCTTTTATCAAAGGTGGGAGTTTTCCAAAGCGTGTTGAATTAAAAAAGCTGAAGAGTAATGTGTTTCAAAGAGCGGATGGAGATCAATTCCCCATTGCAAAACAAGTAGGACCATCAATCGCTGCGGTGATGTCAAAGCCAGAAATTGCAAGTACTATCGCACAATATGCCAATGAAAGATTAACCAAAAACATACAGAGACAACTTGCTCGTCAAGAATACGCTGTTAATAAAAAAGGCTAGATCATGTTCTCAAGCTATGTCTATGTGCTACACAATAGGATTTTCTTTCTTGACAAGATTCACAGAAAACATATATCGTTAAATTAGGTGCCTAGAAAACACCTTGATAGATAGCGGATAGATTGCCGAAACAGTTTATTTTCCGCACATTAAAGGCTTTGACTCGTTCTATACTCGTCGCATATAATGGTCTCGTCGGGTGTAGTTACGCTATACAATACCCTTTTGGGAAAGGCATAACGACGGACTATCTACCGTGTTTTCTAGCACCCGATACCCCTTGGGGTATGAATAGAAGACATCTAAATAGATAGGAGTTCGTTATGAACAATTTAGTAAACACCCAAACCACTTTAACAATGTCTAGCCGTGAAATTGCGGAATTATGCGATAAAAGGCATGACAATATTGTAAGAGATATTCGACAAATATGCACTGACCTCAAAATTGAGGTGAGTAAATTTCAAGGAAATTATAAGGATTCTACAGGACGTAAATTAGTCTGCTACAACCTACCTAAGCGTGAATATCTTATATTAGTTTCAGGGTACAGTACAGTGCTGCGTGCTAAAATTATTGACCGCTGGATAGAACTCGAGAGTCAGGAGCAGACCAATTATGATAATGATACCCGTTTTGATTTCCCAAAAGATTGGGATAAAATGTCTCCAACTAAAAAGGCTGTTTACATTTATGGACCTCTCCATATGCATCTTGTTAAAGCCTTTACACAAGTAGAAGAGAGCAAACATTATAAAGCTTTAATCAAAGAAGCAAAACAAGTCTTAGAAAGATCTGTCGTGAAAGCTGCTTAGTTTAAAATACAATTTCATCTTCCCTGCTTTCAAAGAAGGGAGGATATTAATTCAAAGGAGATTATCGATAATGCCTCTCCTATTCCATAAAAAAGTAAATAAAATCAATACAAAAGGTACTTCCCAGCGGGTTGGGTCTGTTGCGGGGCAGGCGAGCGCGAACTATCGCTAGCGACAGAATTTTCAAATTGACTGTACATTGTACATTTAACTCATTGATAAATAATGATTTCAA
>NZ_JBHIPJ010000011.1:0-3644 GCF_042195945.1 Bartonella sp. AP30XZML
TCTTTTAAAACTTTCTACTCAAATAGGCAAAACTCTCTGTACAGCGCATTAAGCACCCGTTCTCCAAAGATAATGATCTGAGTGACCTTATCAGAAGAGTTTTGTCAGTCTTGTCAGTTCATTCTAGCTCCTATATTATTTTTTTAAAATGAGAGAAAATTAAAAACATTATATTTCAATATGTTAGCATTTTAACGATACAACCTATATCGACACTACAACCTTAAATACAATCAATAATATATATTTGTCAGTTTGTGTCTGTAAATTGAACTGACAAAATAGACTATTTTAGCGACTCATAAAACCTATCAAAATACTCATTCTGATATTTTAATGTACATATCGAATTTGTCTTGATGAACACGTGAAACGAATAGCAAATTTCACTATTTTGCTGATCTGATTTCTCTCATAGGCTGTGGATAAACAGCATTTAAAAAACTTTTTGAAAAAATTTATCCGCTTTTTAGCATTTTCCGAATTTTTCACACTATTCATTCAAAATGGATTTAATAAGCTTCGTTTTGATTCTTTTGATAAGAATTAATCAATAGAATATATTGTCATGGAGTTTATTCTTTATGCTTCGCCCTCATCATTCTGATCATGAACATGTCTCTTTACGCTCTCTCTTGGAATATTATCGTCAACAAGCAAAATCACCCCGTGAATTGGGAACGCTGTTTGAAAACCTTGTCATGGCTTATCTTATGCATGACCCTCTCCATTTTGGACGATATGAAACGGTTGAGAGCTATTATGAATGGGCAACAGAGCGTGACGGTTGGAATAAAAATGATATCGGCATTGATCTGGTGGCAAAGCTTCGTCATCAAGAGGGATATGTGGCTATTCAATGTAAGTTTTATAAAGCTGACCATCAGATCAGTAAAAAAGATATTGATAGCTTTATCGCTGCCTCTGGAAAAGACATCTTTAAATATCGTCTTCTCGTCGATACCACGGAAGTGGAATTAAGTGACAATGTCAATGCCATGATCAAAGGACAAGCGATACCCGTTTATCGTATTGACCTTCGTCATATGGAAAACAGTCGTATAGATTGGCAAATATTTGCAACTAAAAAAGAAATTGTTCTTAAATCAATAAAAGAGCCTCGTCCCCATCAAGAAGAAGCCATCAAGAAAGTCTGTGAAGGGTTAAAAGAAGCAGACCGTGGCAAGCTGATTATGGCATGTGGAACGGGGAAGACTTTCACAAGCCTTAAGATAGCAGAACACATAGCAGGAAAAGGCAAGCGTGTTTTGTTTCTGGTGCCCTCGCTTGCTTTAGTCTCACAAACGATCCGTGAATGGACAGCCGATGCACAAGTACCTTTGCGTTCTTTTGCTGTGTGTTCGGATACAAAAGTAGGCAAGCGTCTTAAAAACCAAGATGATATTGTTGGCATGGAAACATCAGATCTTGTTCTCCCTGCTACCACGGATGCACAAGCCCTTGCTAAAGAAGCGCGTGGAAACCTAGTAGACACAATGACGGTTATCTTTTCAACTTACCATTCTATCCAAGTGCTTTCGGATGCACAAAAAGAGCATGGTTTACCCGAATTTGATCTGATCATTTGTGATGAAGCGCATAGAACAACTGGGGCTTCATTGGGAAGTGAAGACAATGAATCTGAATTTATCAAGGTTCATGACAATAGCATTATTCGAGGCAAAAAACGCCTCTACATGACAGCAACCCCAAAGATCTTTAGTGACAAGCTGAAAAGGAATGCTTTCTTATCCAATAACGTTTTGGTGTCCATGGATAATGAAAAACTCTATGGCAAACAACTTTACACTTACAACTTTTCACGTGCTTTAGAGGATAAGCTGTTATCACCTTGTAAAGTTATCATATTAGTTGTCAACGAAGAAGAAGTAAGTCAATCCATTCAACATCTGATTACCGATAAGAATTATGAACTTATTCTCGATGATAGGACCAAGATTAATGGCTGTTATAGAGCCCTTACCAAAATGGATCTGAAACTTGATCTTGAAGATGACCCCAAGCCCATGCGTAGAGCTTTAGCTTTTTGCAAAGATATTGATACTTCTAAACGCATATGCAAAAGATTCAAAAAAGAAAAAGTGCAAGAATCTTTACGCGCTCTTCATAAAAACTATAAAGATACTCCTCCTCTTAACTGTACCCTTGCCCATATTGATGGAACCTTTAGTGCTAAAGAGCGTACAAAACAACTTGAATGGTTAAAGGAAGATGCGGGGGAAAATACCTGCCGTGTACTTACCAATGTACGCTGTCTTTCTGAAGGTGTTGATGTTCCTGCTCTTGATGCCGTTCTATTTTTACACCCGCGAAAAAGTCAAATTGAGATTATTCAAGCAATAGGACGTGTAATGCGTCGAGCAGAGGGTAAAAAAAGAGGCTATATTATTCTACCCATTGGGATACCCGCTGACATTCCGCCGGAAATAGCCTTAGAAAACAACAAAAAGTATAATGTCATCTGGCAAGTTCTCAATGCTTTACGTGCCCATGATGATAACTTTAATAAAATAATTCACCATATGCACAAAAAACAAGATGTAAGCGATGCTCTTGAAATCGTTGCTGCTTCTCAAGAACTTGCGTTAGAAGATACGACCACGGTTATTGATGATTTACCTATACGCTCAAAATTAGAGTGTTCAGGACTTAATATTGGGTTAGCAACTTACGAATCCTCTCACACATGTGAAGAACAGGGAGAACTCCCCCTTTTTTCTAAATGTAAAGATGTCATTAAAACTGCTATTGTTAAGAGATTTTACGACCCTAGCTATTGGAAAAAATGGGCAATAAATGTTGGTGATCTTGCTCAAACTCATATCACACGCTTAACTGAGGTTTTGACGAAATCAGAAACTGAAACACGGCAGGTGTTTAATGATTTTATGACCGAATTGCGTAGTAATTTAAATACAACTATCTCCGAACAAGACGCAATTGAAATGCTTGCACAACATCTTGTGACGCGTCCAGTCTTTAATGCTTTATTTGAGGGGCATCAGTTTGTTCAAGAAAATCCCGTATCTTGTGCTTTACAACGTGTACTCAATGTCCTTGATAAGTTTACTCTTAAAGAAGAATCTCAAGATCTCAAAAATATTTCTAAGAGTGTACAATTTTACACGCGTGGAATTACCACTCTTGAAGCACAACAAAGCTTAATTGTAGAGCTGTATAATGAATTTTTCCGTTATGCTTTTCCACGTACAGTAGAAAAATTAGGAATTGTTTATACCCCCATTGAGGTTGTTGATTTTATCATTCATTCTGTTGATGATGTCTTGCGTAATGAATTTGGAAAAAGTCTAGGATCACGAGGTGTCTCCATTCTCGACCCTTTCATTGGAACAGGAACCTTTATCACGCGGCTGTTACAATCAAAACTCATCAAACCAGAGGACATGGAATATAAATACCGTTATGATATCCATGCCAATGAGATTGTTTTACTCGCTTATTACATAGCAGCCATTAATATTGAAGCAACCTATCATGGTCTTATGAAAGGGAATTATATCCCTTTCAAGCATATTGGTTTAACCGATACATTCCGGATGCTTGAAAAACAAGATCTGATGAGAGGTTTACTAGAGAAAAACAGTGAATATTTAGAACTTCAG
>NZ_JBHIPJ010000012.1:0-3466 GCF_042195945.1 Bartonella sp. AP30XZML
AGCAGAGGCTTTAGAAGGTCTAAAACGCTCTGATGGTCTGTTTGGTTTAATTGAAGCAGCAAAGATGTTGGAGGTACGACCAAAGGATTTAACGGATTACTTGCGTAAACATGATTGGGTGTATCGACGGGCTCCAGGGGCGCCTTTGTTGCCTTATCAAGATAAAATCAAGAAAGGCTTTATGGATTGCCCTGCTATCACCATTCAAAGACCGGATGGTACAGAGAAAGTACTACCTTCAACAAAAATCACATCCAGAGGATTGGCATGTTTGAGAGAACAAATCCATGGAGGTGTGCAATGAAGATAGATACCAACTTCTTATGCGATTTATGGATAGCATTATCTCAATTTTCTAATGATGAAAATGTGAGCGACAAAGATTGTAGTGCTCTAGTTCAAACTATGAATGCAATAGAAAAGGTTCTAGTTTTAAAGCTTCAAGATGACGTGCCCAATATTACAAAAATCTTGGCAATTTTGACAGATTTTGGAGCTTCAGAACTTCCACATAGCATGGATTCTTTGGTACGCGCTTATGAACCAAATTCCGAGAGCCCCATTAAAAAGGTTGCTTAAGTTCAAAAACATGTTTTATCTCCTCGTCTTTGAGGCGGGGAGGTAGTTAATGCCGTAAAATATCTTTACATGATACATATTGTACGCATAATACGTATTATACATTAAAGATAGGATGTGCATATGAAAAAATATAGTTTTACAGATGTAAACCGCGGGGCAGGCGATATTTTAGACGAGGCTATGTCTACACCTGTCGCTTTGACAAAGCGAGGGCGTGAAAAAATCATTATGCTTCCTGTTGATTTATATAATGAATTAGTAAAATCTCGTTCTGGTGCACAATCTTTTGTTTATGCAGATGCACCGCAAAATATATTAGATGATTTAAATCGTGGTTTAGATGACATTTTGAATAGTGATGAACATGTTTAAAGCGGGGGATGTTGTTCGATATTATTATTTATCCAGTATTCCATAAAACATTATCCCTTGAGAGTGAGGAAGAGATCAAACAGCGTGAAGTGTTGGAACTTTGCTAACATTTGTTTCACGTTCAGCATGCCAAGCATCATAATTAGCTTGCATACGTAACCATATAGCAGCTCCATCACCAAACATTTTGCCAAGACAAGCGGAAATAGCAGGAGAAACAGGCTTTTTTGCGTTCAGAATATCGTAGAGATGTTGGCGTGATATACCAAGCATCTGCGCAATTTCTGATTTTGTTTTGCCTGTTTCAGGAATAATTTCTGCTAAAACTTCTCCTGGATGAGTAGGACAACGGTTTTTATCTCTTTGTGCAGGAATGTCATTCATAACTGTATCCTTAGTGATATTGTTCAAGATCAACACGGTAAGCATTACATGAGTCAAATTCAAAGGTAATACACCATGGTCCGTTAACGTGGACAGTGTAACGAGTGGGTGAATATCCAATCAAAGAATGAAAGTTGAATCCTGGAAGATTCATATCTTCTGGTCTTTCAGAAATATCTAAACGATCAAGACGAACCATGATACGTTTTACAAGCTTCTTATCAATCTTGGATGAATTTCCCGTTTTGAATAATTCTGCCAATGTTTTGCTTTTAAACGTTTTAATCATTCTTTTATATAGCGTAAAATACTGTTAATGTCAACAAATAGCTTACATTATAAGTGCTAAAATGGAAAAAACAGTAACATCCCATTAGAAACCCTTATCGTCTAGACTTGTTTTTCTTTTCTCCACCTCATGCGTAAAGAGAAGAATAGGTGCATGGAGGGGATAAATTTGCACGTTAACAAGGATTTTACAAACATACCAACGGCTGTCTGATCAAATATTGCTAAAAACTTAGATCCCTTGCCATTCTTAATAAAGTGAATACGAAGTTTAAATTCTATTGTCATTTTGCTCTCCAAATTAATGAAGAGACCATAACAACCATCTACACTCTCTCATAAGACTGACAGTGTCAGTAAAAAATGGGTTTAAAGGGGGCTTTATAAGAAGAAACTATACAGTTTATAAGCCATCAGACAATAAGAGTCCGTTTAGAAAGTATTATTGTTTTTTATACCTGCATAAACCATTTAATCTTTCCACAATCTTATAAGGACAGCGCCATCAGCTCCAGCGCCACTTGAAGAAGAATCAGAGTGAGCGCCAGCACCACCACCACCAAAACCACGCCCTGCTTTTCCTGAACTATAGGAACCTTTTCCGACTCCTCCAGCGCCACCCCTTGATGTATCACCCCCAGCATCACCTCCATTACCACTTGTCTTGCTCGTAATTCCACTTGTTCCTGAACAACCATTTCCGCCTTTGGCAATTCCTAGATGTTCGTCTGTTGCTAAACCAAAGTTTCCACCTGTACCTCCAGCACCACCAGATCCTGAATAGTAGTAAGTAGTACCACCAACAAAATTTGCGCGAGAGTTATCGTAATAAGCACCCCCACCACCACACCCTCCTGTAGCGGTAATAAAATTCTTTCCAACAGCTGTTGTTCCTCCAGAATTACCTTTTGCATAGCGTTTTGCAACAGCAGCTCCTCCTTTTCCAATTGTGATATCTTGATGACCATTTAAACTCGCTTTATAGCCATACCACACGCTACAACCGCCACCGCCGCCACCGCCGCCTAATCTTGGTGTATCGGCTCCACCGCCACTACCACCACCACCCCAGGCTGTAATTTCGACTTTAGTTTTATCGGTGACCCAGACGGGCCACTGAATTTTTCCATCCTGTGTATAGAGCAATTCAGCATCAGCAAGAGCCGGCCAATTCGTGATTTTATCAGTCAAATCTTTTTTAAGACTCTTTATTTGTGCCAGTATAGCTGCATCCACTTGTGATTTGGTATAAACAACATCACCATCAACTTTAAGCGGTCCTTTAAGCGTACTTTCATTTGCGCTTAAACGGGTAACCACTTTCCTTTTCGGACGACTGAAGAAGTCAGATGATAAATTGCCCAAGATCTCCAAGTCGTCACCCATGGTGACTTTTCTGTTAAATGTGTTGTAACCTTGCCATTCATTTGGGCTTGTGAGGCGTCCATAGCTTGTGAGATCTTCGTTAAGCTTGGCTCTAAAATCGTCAAGACCCACGATATCTTCTGTTTTATGTTGATGCGCGCCTAACAATGATATAGCACTGCCGAAGGTGAAGTTATTATTGCTTGATTTATAGAGAACATAATTGTTAGCCGCATCTTTGGCGCCCTCGATATCGCTTAAATCAGCAAAAGTGAAGGTTTTATCCGCTGCCATCTTGGACTTCAGGGCTGCTTCAAGATCTGCAACATCACTTATTGTGTGCATGTGTTTTGAAGGTGCTTTTTCGTTTACCTTTTCCTCAATATCAACAATGGCTTGATCAATTTTGGTCAAGTTTTCGCGCAAGATGGGGAATTCAGAACTGATAAAACGCCCTTCTTTAGGCAATTCCATG
>NZ_JBHIPJ010000013.1:0-2663 GCF_042195945.1 Bartonella sp. AP30XZML
GAGATGTCACTTATCAGCATAGATTTAAGAAAATTGGTTTTTCTGGAACGAGTTTCTCTGCTGGATTGCGCCACCTTTTTTAGCGATACATAAACTATATAGTAACTTATATATAAGTATATATTGTTATATTAAGTATTAAATTAAATATTTCATTTTATATTTATTGTATTTTGAGAAATTTATTATCTTAAATATAGATATTATTCTTCAATGAATAGAAGTAGGGGAATAGGAGGTGGCAAGAGTTATGATTTATGTATTTCATAAATATGTATTTTTATGCAACGTTACAACAGCTATTCTTTATTTTTTGCAGGTTACGTATGTTAATGCTGCAGGATCTTCAAGTGATGCAGGAGGGGCATTTTATAAATGCGATGATAGAAAAACACACTTTCTTGCAGATAAAGTCTATTACTTAAAAAGTTCTCAAGAGACGTCTGCTCATATTGCACCTATTGCAGCTATATATGTAGAAAAAGCAGGCACTATTGTTAATGCCTCTCAGATAACAGTTTTTGGCGATGATCCAGATAAAATATCTGCGTATGGGGCGTATGTAAGAAATGGTGGAAAAATTAATCTAATAGCTTCAGATTTTAAGAATATACCTGCTCTTCGTGCTCAAAATGCCGTTATTAGTATGACAGTAGGGGAAATTAAGGGGACTTCACATGCTATTTATGCATGGGGGAGAGGAACGGATATTGCTTTAGTGAGTGTGAATATCAATATTGAGCCAGATAATTTGAATGTAAAAGGGATCGGTATTATGAGTGGTTTTGATGCAATGGTTAAAATGACAGACGGTACCGTTAATTTTAACCAGATTGGCTCATTTTCAACTCGATTTGGGGGGCACTATCTTCTTGATACTATGGGGATTACGGGGCAAGGAAGGAGGGAGGAAACTTTAACAGATGGTGATGGAGCTATGGGGGTATTGCCAGAAGCTTTTGAGGTTTTTCAAGGTGGTGACGTTCATTTGAAAAACAATTTTATTCAGCTGAACCATATGCATGCATTCTTGATGAAAAACTTTTCAGGTTATGTAAATGATAATGGTAAGTTAATTCAAAAATATATTTCACCAGATGGATTTAAGAATACAAATATTAAGATAGAAAAAAACAATATTTCTGTTCAGGGTGAGGGAGTATATGGACTGTGCTTTAATGTTTTAGCTCCAGAAGAATTTGCTAAAATGTTGAGGCAACGAGATGATGAAAAAATTTTAGAAACCAAAAAAGTTATCACGGGGAGGGCATTTGTTTATTTATCAGAGACAAATATGACAGTTCCAGACGGGATTGCGATTTATGCGAAGGGGAATAAAGACTATGAAGTAAAAGGCACTCTTGAATTATCGGATGAAACAAAAATCTCTGGTGATTTGTTGCTAAAAGCTGAAAATAATGCTTCTCTATTGGTGAAAGCAAACGCTTCCTCTCTTACAGGAGGTACGCGTGTTGAGGGTAGATCGGTTATTGATTTAGAATTAATTCGTTATTCAAAATGGTATCTTACTAAAAGTAAATACAACGGTTTACAGGAATCTGTTTCATCGCTTTCTTCTCTAAGTCTTTCCAATAGCACATTGATCTTTGATGAAGATAGTGGTTATCAAACGCTACGCATTGGAAAAAAAGCAGATATAGGTGCAGGAGATAAAATTCTCGCATCAAAAGATAAAAAAGTCTACAGTGCTGAGGGAAACGCTCAGATTAGGTTGAATGCATTTTTGAATGATGAGGGTTTGTTTAATCCCCAAAAGACGGATCGCATATTGATCTATGGGGATGTTTCTGGAACGACATTCATTCATGTGCAAAATTTTCCAAAATATGCAAGTAAAGAAGTCTATGAGGGAAAAGATCAAAGCATTTCACTCATTCAAGTTGCTGGAACAGCGCAGGCAGGTTCTTTTCGACTCGCCAATGGTTATGATGATTATACTACGGTGAAAGGTTTTCCTTATCAATATCGTATTCGTGCTTATGGTCCAGGTTCGCCTTTTGGAGAAGCGAATGCTAAGCAAAGATTAGTGGAAGGTGAGGGGGATTTTTGGGATTTCCGACTCGAAGGGGTTTATATTTCTTCTAGAATAGGTTCTTATAATGGTCCATTTGGTAAACCTTCTTCGTTTTCATTATCTCATCCTGTTAATCCTCCATCTTCTCCCCCCAATTCACTTTCTACGTCGTTGATATCTGACTCTCCTTCTTCTACGTTCTCTGGTCCTGTTGATCCTCCCCCTCCCGATCCACTTTCTACGTCGTTTATGTCTGACCCTCCTTCTTTTACGTCCTCTGATCCTGTCGATCCTCCCCCTCCCAATCCACTTTCTACGTCGTTTGTGTCTGACCCTCCTTCTTCTACGTCCTCTGATCCTGTTGATCCTCCCCCTCCCGATCCACTTTCTACGTCGTTTGTGTCTGACCCTCCTTCTTCTACGTCCTCTGATCCTGTTGATCCTCCACGCCCTGATCCACTTTCTACGTCGTTTGTGTCTGACCCTCCTTCTTCTACGTCCTCTGATCCTGTTGATCCTCCACGCCCCAATCCACTTTCTATGTCGTTGCCATCTGAGCCCTCTGCTCCGGAGGACACTTCATCTCTGGATACTGTTTCTCCTCCTTCTGTCCCTGTCGAACCAAAGC
>NZ_JBHIPJ010000014.1:0-4067 GCF_042195945.1 Bartonella sp. AP30XZML
GGGGCGTGTTTATGGCAATGCAAAAATCAATAAAAAAAGCAAAGTAAGGTTGGTTCCAAAAAATTGTGAGGTGTATGAAAGAGATAATGTTGTCAATATAACTGATCAAACAGAATAAAAAGAGACATGGGGGACGTGCCTTCTTTATGGTTATAAACGCATATAAAATGCATTGCTATAAACATATCATAAAAGAGAGAGTAAAATAAAAAAAGCCGTGCCAAATGATATGACGCGGCTTTCAAATAGCGTTTTTTATTGATTAAAATGAATCATCCACAATGGAGTAATGAATGCATATATACAAAACGTATTATATTACAAGCGCTCTATGAGAGATATGAAAACTTATCAAAAGGAACGTAAATGATGCATATGATCTTTAATCACTCATTTGAATGAGAGAGCCTATAAATGCTTTTTGTTTCTCTCAAACGTATTAATCATAACGTCTTTATCTTTTAAAGAGATTCATTGAAAACAAAGCCCATGATCATGATGCTTCTTTTAAAACGTTTCAATATACTAAGCTCAAAATCGAGCTGAGTGAATTCACATAACGCATTCTATAAAATCAAAACGCTTGTTAGCTTTAACAAAACTCGTTTTTTACATTTACGAGTATTGGTTTTCAAAACAATCTCTCATAAGACAAATAAATAACCGCTTTTATCAAACGCAAGGCTTTAAAAACTGTTATAAACATCTGTTTCAAATGTTTAAACGTTCATTTAGAAAGGCTTTCATAAGTTTCTTTTAAACAGAACTTCTTTGCAAATTAATCGCTCTATATTTGTGCTCTGTACTTTTAAATGGTAACTTTTAAAACGTTTTTTAGTACCATATCTAAGGTAAAATAGTATTTTACTGCTATGGTATTACCCGCCTCCATTTTTTTGTGGAAGCGAATAATTCCGTTCTTAAAAACTAGTCTGCAATCTATTCATTAAAAGGCTTTTCATTTCATAAGATATAAAATACCTCTTTATCGTTTTTTTAACTTTTAGTAAGCGTTTTAAAAGCGATTTTATCCTTAATCCTTTTATGCAATTTTTTAAATTAAACCTATAAGCTTATGACAGGTTCAAACAGTTAATTTCTTTAATGCCATTTTAGAGGTTTTTCCCAATTTTGGGAAAAATTATATGATCTCTATTTTCTATAAATGCGTATCTTTTGGTACAATTTATCTTATAACAGTTTCAAACGATTACCCTCTATAGGTAATAAGATATTGCTATAGCATTTTTAGATTTTACGCTTCTCAATTTTGAAAACTGTAATTTTATGTTTTTATCATGCGATTAACAATCCAATCATTAAAACAAGATGTGATCTTTAAACGTATGTTATCGATAATTCCAAACAACTAAATTTTAAACAATGCGATTTTGAGTGATAAAAACATATCATAAAATTTATAAACTGTTATGAATGATATCGGCTTTTCATTTTATTTGAATACACACATGCGTTATAATATTCACGTCATGATTTGCTTTTTATGGTCTATTCATACATGGCAATCTTATATAAAAAATGATCAAATGAATCACGTATAAAAAGATGGATTCTTGAGTGGATTCATATAAAATAATTGCAAACAACATATTGACTTTATTGCGTTTTTTTGTATAATGTGACTCTGTAAACCATTAGCGTCCCCATAAATGCGAGAATTGCCGTAAACTTCTGCTTTGCCTTTTACTGAAGCATTCTCATAAATTTGCGCCTTACCATAAACACGGGTATCACTACCATAAACCTCCGCATTACCGTAAATCTTTGCATGATCATAAACATACACACAATTAGAAACATCTGCACAACCGTATACTTGTGCATGCCCAAAAACACGTGCCATGCCACCAACACGGGCATCTCCAAAAACACGAGCATTGCCAAAAACATACCCATTACTAAAAGATCTATCCGAACCAGCTACCCAACAATCACCCTCATGTGATAGGTTACCTTCATGCTCTATAAAACCACCTAGGTCACCTTTCTTGACTCTTCCAAAGTCTCTCAGTGCCCGTATGCGACGAAGCATTACAATACCATGTGAATTATTCTTATCAGGATAAAGCGTTATTCCTTGGCGTGTGAACTCATATTTCTTTTCTACAGCCATCTTTGTCTCCTTAATGCTGTAAAGTTTCTCCGGTGTGATCAACACCGCAGCTCTTGCAAATTTTCGACAATGGGGGGTGTTGCTCTTGCATTAATCTCTGCAAGCGCTCGGGATAAAAAAAATCTTCTGGACGCAAATCTATCCCATGATCACGTGCGTAATTCAAAAGCATAATTTGGTATTTAGCTGGAATGATGCCGCCTTTACCCTCTCGCTTTTCAAAGGGGTAAGTCCATTTATAAACAGCAGACACATGGCATTGAGAAATCAACGACACACGTTTTGCACCACCTAAATATTTTATAATCATAACTGCTGGAGTAATCATGTAATCCAAAATTTCTGACATATATTTGCTTATTACGCAAATATAAGCAAAATTTTCGTAATACGCAATATTGATTATTTAATAATTTTAAGAGAGAAAAGTAAAATGGATTTTCAAAAGCTAATAAAAATGTGGATTAATGAAAAATTAAATGAAATGGGGCATGGAAGCCGTAAGGCTTTAGGGCAACATTTAGGATTGAGTCCATCATCTATTACGCGCTTATTATCGATTGATGACTCTGACTCTAAAGCCTACCGTGATATCACCGCAGAAGAGCTAGTGAAGCTACACAGTTTCTTTAAGGAGTATCCTCCGTATCCGGCTTTAAGCAAGATAGATCAAGATTTTTATGATCTATATTCGTCTTGCAATGAAGAAGAACGGAGGGCAGTTTTAGCGTTTCTTCATACTTTAATCGAATCAAAAAAGCGATAACTGCTGTTTTTTCTTCATTTGACAATTGTAAAAATTTTCTTTTGGCAGTCTTATAACCTTTCATAAAATCTCCAAATATCTATAAAAACACACTAATCTTTAGATGAATACTCATAAAATAATTTTCGTTATACGATATTTTTATGTTGACATTACCGTAAAACGAAAATATGTTCACTCCATATCTTAGAAAATAACTTTTGCCAATAGGCAGTATGGAGGCATTTGTGAATAAACCAGTGTTTATAAATTCTGATGAAATTCTCTTAGTGATGTGCGAAAATGAAGAGCAAAATCTCGCTAAATCTGGTCCTTTCTTAGAAGAAAGTGACATGATCAAATTTATCGACCAAGCCGATAACGCTGTCCAAATTTTGCGTATTGAACCAACGACTAATCGTTGCGAAGATATCTCTGAAGATATTGCCGAATTCTATCTTAAAGAATGTGAAGAGCAGTGTTTCAACGGAAACATTCCTCACGATTTTATTCTACACAGCACAGCATACGGTTTTTTTTTAGATGATATAAAACAGCGCGAATATGATGATGCAATGTATGGTTCTTACGAAAAACAACACCGTTTTCGTCCTTGTGATGTGCTTTAAAAATTCTTAAGGGCGCATTTAAAAGCGCCCCCCTCTTTCCTCTTATTAAATTATCGGATGGAGTAAAATTATGAATAATCCTATCGCTATTACAAATAACACCATTAACGAAGAAAGCGTTCAGACAGTAAATGCACGTGAATTACATGTCTTTTTGGAGAGTAAACAAGATTTTTCTACTTGGATAAAAAAACGTATTATGACCTATGCTTTCCTTGATGGAAGGGACTTTATTCGCTTCCACAAAAAAATGGAAGCGAACAATGCCATAGCAGTAGAATACTATCTTACCTTAGACATGGCGAAAGAGCTTGCTATGGTCGAGCGTAATAAAAAAGGAAAGCAAGCAAGAGAATACTTTATCGAATGCGAGCGGCGTGCAAAGCAAGTCACAACACCACAAATCGATTACTCAAGTCCACAAGCGATGATTGGCTTTTTGAATTACCTACAAGGACAAATAAATCAAAAAGATACTATCATTGAAGATTTAAAACCAAAAGCAATGGCTCTGGAAAGCTTGCAACGCTCTGATGGGCTCTTCGGTCTTATTACAGCT
>NZ_JBHIPJ010000015.1:0-1383 GCF_042195945.1 Bartonella sp. AP30XZML
CTGGTCAAGGCAAAATCTTAGGTAAGTTTGTCATTCTTTCTGTAGAGGAAAAGCAAAGCATTTTTCATCATAACGGCACCCAAAAAAAACAAGAATTTACAATAAAGTTAAGAGAATATGGTGAAGAGCTATGAGTGATCTTTACGTAACAAAAGATGGCGATATGGTTGATGCCATTTGCTGGAGATACTATGCAAAGGGTCAACAAGCCCTTGCTGTTGAACGCGTTTATGCAGCGAATTTTGGTCTTGCAGACTATGGACCCATTTTAAAAGCAGGCATCACGATACTCTTACCAACCCTCCCCTATCCGAAAGCCACACCAGTGATCAGAATTTGGGGTAGCAAATCATGAAACCTTTTTGCATGGTTCTGGCAAATGGAGAAGACATCACAAAAACTCTTATGGATTATGTTTTGTCGATTGAAATTACCGATGAAGCAGAAAACAAAAGTGATCGTATCACTATAGAGCTTGATGACCGTGCGCGTGACAGTGATAACGGCTTTCTTGATATTCCTCTTATCGGGACAGTTATTTCCATAACACTTGGCTATGAAGGCGGGAAAAACCGCGATATGGGAGCCTATCTGATAGACGAAATTTCTGTAAGCAGCCCACCGCAAAGCTTAAGTGTTACAGGACGCGCCGCATCAATGAACACATCTTACAGAACCCCCAAAAGCCAATCCTATCACCAACAAACCCTTGGCAGTATTGTTCAAGAGATAGCACAGCGCAATGGCTATACACCAAAAGTTGATCCTTCTCTTGCAAAAATCGTTGTGCGTCACATTGACCAAACAGCTGAAAGCGATATGGCTTTTGCTACGCGCCTTGCAGAAGAGTATGATGCGGTAGCAAAACCCGTTGATGGCAAGCTTGTTTTGGCTAAACGGGGGGAAGGTAAAGCCATCACCGGTGAAACACTCCCTATTGTTGTTATTCATGAGAAACATTGTACCTCTTGGGATTTTAAATACAGCGCACGAGATGAAGCAGGTGCAGCCAATGGCTTAGAAACAGATGTGGGGGACGACCAAAAAGCCGCGGCTGATGCACGAGAACCAGAAGAGATTGAGGAAGGTGAAGATGTTATCCATATGGATGACAATGACGCCCCCAATTTGCCTAAAGCAGAGACGGAAGCCAAAACACCTGAAAATCAAGAGCAAGAAGAAGAGAAAAAAGGCGGTGTTATTGCAAACTATCACGATATTCGCACTGGTGAAAAAAAAGAAGTCAAGGTTGGTAAAGAGCCTTTTCATGAACTCAAATACACCTACCACAATCAATCAGAAGCTGTTGCGGCCATTGCTGCTTATCGCAATAAATCATCACGCGGTAAGTCTTCTTTCTCATGTGATATCGGTGGTGATCCG
>NZ_JBHIPJ010000016.1:0-11245 GCF_042195945.1 Bartonella sp. AP30XZML
TAGCTCTTCAAAAATTTATGGCAAGGTTTATGGCAATGCTAGCGTGGGTGGGTATGTTAAGGTCTATGGTTCTGTTTATGGGAATGCAAAAGTGACTGGTTATCACACCATTAGAGGTTTGGTACATGGCAATGCAAGATTAAAAAGAAATGATTATTCATATGTCAAACAAAACTTTTATTATGCATATGGAATTCCTGAAGATTGTGAAATTTATGAAAACGATACCGTTGTAAAGATTAGTGAAAAAGCAGCATAAATAAAATAACGGGGCGGGGGGCTGCTTTATAGCAAAAAAGCCGCGTCCTTTAAGACACGGCTTTTATTATCAAAACAGCTAGCGATCTAAATAAACGATTAAAGTAACCAATCGAAATATAAAAGAACATCTCTTTATTGCACAAAACGTATCAAAAAGCAATAAAAAAACAGCTTTTAAAGCTTAATCTTTTACATAAGAATATTGTTATTATTTATTGAAAACATTGTAAAAACACATAAAACATGTTATGATCTTTACATCATTTAATGGGACTTACAAACATGCTTAATAAAGTGATTTTAATTGGTCATTTAGGTGCCAATCCAGAAAGCAAAACAATGTCATCTGGCATCGAGGTGGTCAATTTTCGAATGGCAACGTCTGAGAGCTATACAGACAAGGCAACCAATAAAAGAATAGACAAAACCGAATGGCATTCCATTGTGGTGTTTAATCCACACTTGGCAAAAGTAGCTCTCCAGTATCTGAATAAAGGCAGCAAAGTTTATATCGAGGGACAGCTTCAAACGCGTAAATGGCAAGATAAAAACGGTGTTGACCGGTTTGTAACAGAAATCGTTTTGCCTAAGTACAAAGGCGACTTAAAGCTCTTAGATGGCAAAAATGATGATGACCAAGAGCAGTCATCTCCTTATGACAGAAGCTTTCACAGACCTCTTGATACGTCTACAAACGCATTAAATGATGATGTTCCTTTTTAAACAGAAGGTGCTTTAATGGATAGTAAAAAGAAGCCTAGGGTTAGTACAGAAGAATCTGAACCCGTTTATATGCTTACAGAGAATGATATAGAGCTGTTAAGAGGTTGTACGTCATCTACATCAATGAGTTATTACAGTATAGTGATGGGTGCTTTATTGAGTACACTTTTCATTCTGCTCTTAAAACTTTCTTGGGATCAAAGTCACTTAAAACTTAAGTTAAGTGTTGCTGCTGTAATATGCATTTTAGTGGTTTTATTGTTCTTTTTAAATCGAATTTCATGGTCAAGATCAGAGAAAATCTGGCAAAATATTAAACAGGAATCTGGTGACATAAGTGAAAAAAAATAAAAAAAGGGGACGCCCTAAAATAGCAGGGCAGGTAAGAGAACCAAACGGACGTATATCACGTGCAAAAGCACCGCGTGAAGCCGTTGATAAATTGGCAATAGAGATACGTGCAAAGCGCTTCGGTTTAACGCTACAGGAGGCAAAAAATCCACTTTCTGGTACCTATATCGGGCGGCTTTGTTTACAAGGCGTGATTACACAAGAGCAATATGATGCCGCGCAACAGTACCTACAGATAAGAAATAATTACCTTTGTGCAAAGGGCTTGCCTAATGCAATTTATGACGAAATGCCATCATCTACTGATGACAAAGCAAGAGATAAATGGGTAGCATTTGCAACAGAGCAGTTTATAAACACGCAAGAGGCACTAAAAGAAGCGCAATGCCTCTATAGACAGTATAATCTTTATGCAGCACTACAGTACCTCGTGATAGAAGATCAAATGCTACCACACCTTGTGAATTCACTACGCGTTGCTCTTAATGCTCTTCAGAAACATTTTGATCGTTAAATGACAATCTCTATTACGGTTTCATTATATTGTATATCGTTCGTAAGTCTCTACAAAACCTAGCTGTTTTTTTTATGCCTCTCCCATTATCGACTCTCATACTAGACACTAAATCAACAACTTGTGTTTCGGGGTTAATGCCATTTCCACTCGGAGAACTAAGAAATTTTTTTGCGTAATAAAACATTGGATCTGTACTACTCATAGACATGTTGTATGCCCAAATAAAATTTTCTTCACTCCAATTATGTTCATAGCGTAAAGTATTTATTACACTAGGTAGCATCGCCCATGACATCTCCTTATTATAATCACCCCTTAGTAAATTCACAAAGCGTCCACATAAAACAATAAGTATGTGACGATGCCATACAGTGTCAAATTTGGCAGTTATATTTTGATAGCCATTTTTGTATGCAAATTGATTTGCTTCGTGTTGCTTGTCGAAATGCGTAAAGTCTTCATATTCTTTACTTGCATATTTATCGTAAAGTTTATTGTACTGCTCTATAGTATCTACACGTGTAAATGTACGTGTAAATCCAAATGACGCTGATGCAGGTAGCGCTGATATAGAAAAGAAAGCTATAAATGTTATGATGCGTGTTATGGATAATGATTTCATCATTTTGAACCCTTAATTATTCATAAGTGCTGTTTAACTGATTCCCTTTGAAATTATCAATATGTGTTATTTTAGTGTTGACAAAGTGTAGCAAATCGTATTTAATGACATTACTGTACTTAGGCGTATTGTGTCTAGAGAGGGAAATGTACAGTTCAAAATCCCCGCAAATGCGGGGTTTTTTATTATCTGGAGGGCGTATTTTATGACATCAGAAAATACACAGCAGGCTCCACAACCCATTAAAAAGCGTATACCCCCAAAGGCAGGTCAAGGGCGTGTCAAAGGCGTTCCAAATAAAGTGACGCGCATTTTAAAAGAAGCAGTGGTTAAGGCTGCTGAGAATGCTGGGAATAAAATTGGCAAGGATGGTTTGATTTCTTATTTGGAAAAGCAGGCTATAGAATGCCCCGCTGCTTATTTAGCGTTGCTTGGTAAGGTGTTGCCTTTACAGGTAACAGGTGAAGATGGGGGAGCCATTAAGGTGATAACGCGTGTAGAAATCGCGCCTTTGGTCAATGACAACACGACAGATTAGTATTGTACCAAAACTCATTCCTATTTTTGCAGGGGACGCTTTGGTGCGAGCGGCTTGGGGTGGACGAGGGTCTGGGAAGACAAGATCATTTGCATTGATGGCTGCTTTAAAAGGCTATCAATTTGGTATGCAGGGGATATCGGGGACCATTCTTTGTGCACGTCAGTTTCAGAATTCTTTGGCAGAGAGTTCATTGGAGGAGATTAAGCGCGCCATTGAAGCGCACGACTTTTTAAAGGACTATTACAAGGTTGGGGAATCTTCGATTAAGTCGATAGATGGTCGCGTAGCCTTTCAGTTTTCTGGTCTGGACCGTAATATTGCGAGCATTAAATCCATGGGGCGTATTTTGCTTTGTTGGGTTGATGAGGCAGAGCCCGTTACAGAGACGGCTTGGCAAACGCTTATACCGACTTTGCGAGAAGAAGGAGAGGGATGGCGGGCAGAATTATGGGTGACATGGAACCCGTTGCGAGAGAATGCCCCCGTTGAGAAGCGGTTTCGCTTTTCAGACAATGAAGCCATTAAGCGTGTAGAGATCAATTGGTCAGACAACCCGAAGTTTCCCAAGATCTTGAATGAAGCGCGGCTTGATGATCTGAGAAACCGTCCCGAGACCTATAAGCATATCTGGGAAGGGGCTTATCTTACAGCGGTTCAAGGCGCTTATTATCAAAAGGAAATGTTGGCAGCCGAGCAAGAGGGGCGGATAGGGCGCGTTGCGCGTGATCCTTTAATGCAGATACGCGCCTTTTGGGATATCGGGGGCACAGGTGCTAAGGCAGATGCTACGGCGATATGGATAGCGCAATTTGTTGGTAGGGAGATCAGAGTACTTGATTATTACGAAGCACAGGGACAGCCGTTATCGGAACATATCGGTTGGTTGCGTCACAATGGTTATGAGAAGGCATTGATGGTGTTACCCCATGATGGGGCGACCAGAGACCGTGTGCACAATGTGAGTTTTGAGAGCGCTCTTAAACAGGCAGGCTTTCAAACAAAAGTTATCCCTAATCAGGGAGCAGGAGCTGTTAAGATACGTATAGAAACAGTCCGCCGTGTTTTGCCTTCTGTTTGGTTTAATGAAAAGACGACGGTAGCAGGACGTAAGGCACTGAACTGGTATCACGAGAAATGGGATGAGAAGCGCAATATTGGCTTGGGAGCAGAGCACGATTGGTCCAGTCATGGGGCAGATGCCTTTGGACTGATGTGTATTTCATACAAACCACCAAAAGAAATACAAAAGCGACCAGCTTATAGCGGCAGAACGGAATATGAGAGTACCTCATGGATGGCAGAATGATGTATGATGAAGAGCATTTAGATAAAGAAAGTAACGCATCAGATTTGTCGACAGAAGGCTTATTTCGCAAGCTTGTGAGCTGGTACAAAGAAGATGTGGAGCATGTGAATAAATGGCGTGAACATGCGCGGGAGGATTTTGGTTTTTACAATGGTGATCAATGGAATGAAGAAGATTTATCGGCGTTAAAAAAGCAACGCCGCCCCGTTATGACCTTTAATCGTATTGCCCCATTGGTCAATGCCGTTGTGGGGTCAGAGCGTAATAACAAGCGCGAAGTGCAGTTTATTCCCCGTCAAGTAGGGAAGGCATTGCCTAGTGAATTGCTTACCGGTGCGGCAGAATGGTTTCGGGACATGGCGCATGCAGAATACGCTGATAGTGATGCTTTCCAAGATGCGGTTATCTGCGGCATGGGGTGGACTGATACACGGCTTGATTATGAGAACAGCCTCGATGGTGAACCGGTCATTACGCGTTTAGACCCGTTAAAGATGGTTTGGGATAGTGCAGCGGTGCAACCGAATTTAACCGATGCGCAACGTTTGTGGTATGTAGACCGCAAGCCGTTAGAAGTAGCTAAGCAGATGTTTCCCAAATCTCATTGGACAGAGCTGAGTGCAGATTGGGCAAGGGATGGGAGCTCTCATGAAGGTGTTCACCATAATGATCTTGATTATTACAGTGATGAAGGGAGCATTGATGTTGAAAACGGTCGTCGGATGGTCACGCTTGTTGAATGCCGTTGGTTTGAAAGCGAGCGATATTACAAAGCGCCCGATTTAAGCACTGGAGAACTTCGTGATTATAGCGAGGAAGAATTTAAGCAGCTCCAGTGCATGATGCCCGATATCCAAGGGGCAGCTTTCAATAAAAAGGTCGTAAAACGTGCTTTTTTAGGGAGAAAATTGCTTGAATCCCCTGATCAACCTTTGGTTCCAGCGGGTCAATTGGGTTGGGAGTGTATAACAGGGTATTTTGATAAGATAGAACGGCAATTTTATGGGGTTGTCCGTCCGACAAAAGATCCACAACGATGGGCGAATAAATATTTTAGTCAAGTGATGTATATCCTTAATAGCCAATCCAAAGGGGGGCTTATTGTCGAGGAAGGGGCGTTTAAGGACATCAGGCAGGCTATGCAAGATTGGGCGCGGGCTGATGCGTTGCTAGTTGCTGAAGATGGCGCTCTTGCAGAAGGCAAGATACAACCAAAGCCTGTAGCACAGTTTCCAGAGGGCTTTTTCCAGCTGTTTAATGAAGCTAAGGAAGCAATTAATCAGGTGACGGGTTTATCACCCGAATTCATTGGTACAAGGGAAGTGACACAAGCGGGTATTTTGGAGGCACAACGACGCCAATCCAGTTTAAATCTGCTTGCTTGTCTGTTTGATGGTTTACGTTTGTACCGCAAGCGGCAAGGTAAGATTATTTTGCACTTGATACAGAATTACTTGTCCGATGGTCGTTTGGTACGGATATCTGGTGAAGAGAATGCGCAATATATTCCATTGACGCGTGAAGAAGTAACGAGTGTCGAGTATGATATTGTAGTTGATGATGCGCCAACCAGCCCGAATGAGAAAGAGCGCACCTTCGGTATCATCACACAGCTGCTCCCATTGCTTCAAAATGCCATTACGCCGGATATTATGCTTGATCTACTTCGTTACTCACCCTTGCCTGCGTCATTACTCAATCGTGTCAGTGAGAAGTTCCAACAGCAACAAATGGCACAACAACAGCAGATGGATCCCGAGCAGGAAATGAAGTTGCAGGAAAAGCAACAAGACTTAGAGACGAAAGCACAGATGCATCAGATGGATTTGCAACAAAAGCAGATTGATCTTTTTGTGCATCAAGAGAGAGCAAAAACAGACGCAGAACTGATGAAGCAACGCTATGAGATTGAACGGCAGAAGCTTCTCAATGATCAGGCACACAATCAGATTATGCGAGAGCGAATAGCATTACACAGAGGTATGCATAGTTGAGAAAGGTGAAAGAATGAATGCAGAAATGAATGAAGCTATGAATGAAGATTACAGAGTTGGAGCACCGGTCTTTGATGATGAGAGCTCTTTTGATGCTGGCACTTATGATGGTGAAACGATTGATAATGATGATGTCACCTCTCCAGAGCCGGTTGCACAGCCCGTTGAAAAGCCTTCAGAGATTGTTCCTAGTATAGAACAGCAGCGTGTGGAGCAACAAGCCAAACAAGCCCGTGAAGCGCTTGTCAAGTTTTATGAACCCCAATCCCAGACGCCAATGGTTGAAGGTGAAAATGCACCCCCAGACCTACGTGAGGACCCTGTTCGTTTAGTGGCGTGGATGTTAGATAAGATTCAAAAGCAAGATGCGTATATTAGGGAACAGAAAGAAGCGCTAAGACAAGCTGAGGAACAGCAGCAGCACGATATGCGTCTTGGTGAATTTTTTAATAATTCTGTTAAGTCGTTTCAAAATAAATCCAGTGATTTTGATGCCGCGGCAAATTTTCTTTATGAGGCACGCGCAAAGGAATTGAGTTCTTGGTCATCACTTTATCCTGAGTATGGACAACAAAACACAATAGATGCGATTATAAGAGATCAATTGCATGCGCTTGTAGCGACTTGTGCACAAAGAGATCTCAATCCGGCAGAAGAAATTTATAGAATAGCACAAAACCTTGGCTATCAGAACCAAGCAGTGCAAGCGAATAATCAAGTTGCAGAACTTCAAAGTCGGCAGAATTCTGCGAGAACCTTAACGGCATCTGGTGGAGGGGGCGTGACGGGTCCACTTTCATGGGAAACGATGGACGCTATGACGGATAAAGAGTTTCAAGCGTGGTACAGTAATCCAAAGAACCGAGTGCTTATACGCAAATTGAGTGGTGCAGATGATGAAGATTAAGTGAAAGACTTTTAGAGAATAAGCCGCCTTTGGTGCGGGTTGGTGGTCCGGCTTTAAGCCGGTTTTTTTATAGCAAAGAAAGGTGAAATAAATGGCAACAACACATATAGGGATTAATGATCCCCATGCGTTAAAAACATGGGCGAGAATTCTTGATGCGGAGGTCTCCAAAGCAACTCCTATTGCTCCTTTGATGGGGCAGGATTCCAATAGCATTATTCAGGTGAAAACAGAGACGCAAAAAGGCAAAGGGGATTGTGTAACATTTAGTCTGCGAGCTCAGTTATCAGGACGTGGTGTGAGTGAGGGTGAAACCCTTGAAGGCAATGAAGAGGCACTACAATTCCTTCATGATAAACTGTATATCAATGAACTTTATCATGGAACAAGAATTGCCAATGAAGGCACTATTGATAATCAGCGCACATTGTTTAATTTGCGCGAAGAAGCCAAAAACAGTTTATCAGATTGGTATGCGGACCGTTTGAGTTTGATGTTTTTCGTTCACGCTTGCGGTTATACAGCCAACAGGCTTAATTTTGAGGGAGAACTGGTTGATCTTGATCCTCTTTTTTGGGGCTTTAATGCACCATTAGCTCCAAGCAGTAAGCGCATTGTGCGACCAGAAGCAAAAACCAAGGATGAAGAGCTTACAGAAAAAGCCAAACACAGCTTTAATCTTAAATTGATAGATGAAGCGGTTCAGTGCGCTAAGCTAGCGAATCCTAAAATTAGACCGGTTCGCGTGAATGGCGAGAGTGTTTATGTGTTGTATTTGCATCCCATTCAGGTGACACAATTGCGCACTAATACAGAGACGGGTCAATGGCTTGATATTCAGAAAGCTGCTTATACCGGTTCGCGTTCCAAAAACCCAATCTTTGATGGTTCTCTAGGCATGTACAACGGTGTGATTTTACGTGAATCAGAGCATGTCACCAATGGTGTTAAATCCACGGATAGTACACGTCTTGCAGGTGTGCGCCGTGCTGTTTTGCTTGGAGCGCAAAGTGTCGTTATGGCATTTGGTAAGAGTTACGGTAAGACCCGCTATAAAATCGAAGAAGAAACCTTCGACTACAAACGCGAATACGGTTTTGGAGTGCATACAATTATGGGCATGAAGAAAACGCGTTTCCAAATGCCCGGAAGAGCACAAGGAGCCCAAGATTTTGGAACGATAGTTATCCCCACCTACAGCGGTGAAGTTGAGTGATGAGGAAAGGAAATAGGACATGGTAGATGGCGTAACAGGACACTTACACGGCAGAGATCTTCATACACATCAGGTCAGTTTTTTGCGTTTGAATATCTCGCATAAAGATAAGCATTTGACGCGCAAAATCGGGACTTTACCGCGTGGTGCAATGATCCTTTCGATTAAAGCGTTTGTGAAGACAGCGTTTTCGGATGCGAAATTAAAGATAGGCAGCACCTATGGTGGTAATGAGTTTAGTGAAAAGGATATCAAAACCCAAAGCACTCAAGATTTTACATCAACCAACCAAAAAGAGTTTGTTCCAGAAGATCAAGAGCTTACGCTTTATGCAACACGGGATAAAACAACCGCGGCTGGTGAGTGTGTTGTGGTCGTGCAATTCGTGACCAATCGTTGAGAGGTATAGGGGAAGGCTTAATTCCCCTCACGATTTATGGAGCAGATTGTACAGAGAGTTGTAAATTAAGGGCAGATAAGACAGCGACTAAGGTAGAAAGTTTAGGATCACCTGTTTTGCTTAAAGAGCGGTATAATCCACTGCGTTCGCGATTGGTTTCTTTTGCTAAGGCACTCATATTTTGTGCTCTAGCAACAATACCAAGGGCATCCGCTATATGAGAGGCATCACCAGTTTTAAAGGCTTCATTTAAAAAGACTTCTTGAGATTCTGGTGTTGTGAGGTGTTTTTCAAAGTTAAAGGTTTTCAATTTCATTTTTAAGATCCTCTAAAAGAGATAAGGCTTTTTGAATATCACTGGATTGTGTGGATTTGTCACCACCACAAAGCAATATAATGATTTTATCGCCTTTTTTTGTAAAATAAATTCGGTAACCAGCACCATAGTGGATACGTAATTCACCTATACCATTAAAAAACTTTGCATCACCCAAAAGCCCTGAACGAATTCTATGAAGCCTTGCAAGAATTATATTAGCAGCTTTTCTGTCTTTAAGCTTTTCTAACCATTCATCGAATTCATCTGTTGTTTTTATTATCGCTACCATTAGTGCACTGTAATACACATGATGTGTAATGTCAATAACAATATTTTTCACAGAAAGGTATTCTGATGACGCGTCATTATATTCGGGTTAAGACGGGGGGACCAATACCGGCAAAACAGGATGTTTATCGTCATAGAAAAACACTTTCGCACTTAGTGTCGGTCATTCAAGATATAATACTAAAAAACACAATAAAGTCAATAGGTTGTGTGAAATTATTTTATATGAATCCACTCAAGAATCCATCTTTTTATGCATGATTCATTTGACCATTTTTTATATAAGATTGCCATGGATGAATAGACTGTAAAAAGCAAATCATGATGCAAATATTATAACGCATGTAAACGTTCAANGATGAATAGACTGTAAAAAGCAAATCATGATGCAAATATTATAACGCATGTAAACGTTCAAATGAAATGAAAAGCAGATATCATTCATAACAGTTCATAAATTTTATGGTACGTTTTTATCACAGCACAAATCACATTATTTAAAAATTTAGTCGTTTGAAAATATCGATAACATAAATTGTATAGGTTTAAAAAATGGTATGAGTTTTGCTCTTTTTTGAGCTAAACCTTCAAAGGAATAATCGTTTGAAACGGTCATAAGCTTATAGGTTTAGTTTATAAAGATTGCATAAAAGGATTTAAAGACAAGATCGATTTTATAACCACGGTATTTTTTACCGCGGTAGGAAATAAAGGTCATGAAATTCAAAACGCTATATCTCATGAAATGAAAAGCCTTTTAATGAATAGATTGCAGGCTAGTCTTTAAGAACGGAACTATTCGCTTCCACAAAAAAATGGAGGCAAATAATGCCATGGCAGTAGAATAACTATCTACTTTAGATTTGGTACTAAAAACGTTTTAAAAGTTATAGTTTAAAAATACGAAACCAAAAGAGCTCTTTCCAAATTTGGGGGCAGCTATTAAGACAAAGATAAGCAAACAAACTTCAAAACCATTGTAACATCATAAGGTATGGGGTTTCTCACTTTTTATTAAAAGCAACAATGTTTAAAGAATGCTCTATTCTAAGATAACACCCCCAAAATGGACCGGCTAATATTTAAAGAAATTAGGTTTTAATGAAAAGTACAAATACGCTTATGAAAGCTCTTTAAATGCACGTTTAAACGTTTGAAACATAAAATGAGATCTTTATAAGAAACGTTAAAACTCTTTTTATTACAGTTATAACTTAGTTATCATTTGCTCTTAAGAACGTTTCATTTATGAGAAAACTAAGATTTAGCTTTCACAGCAGAAAAAATTTAAAAACCTTACATTTTATAAAAGCGTTTGTTTATTTATCTTATGAAAAGCTGCTTTTAAAAACCAATGCTTGCAAGCTAAAAAGAACGTTTTTTGCAGATATTTATTGAATATGCATTTGCTTTTGATTGAATTATTAAAGCTACCGAGCGTTTTGATACGTTTGAGAGCAACAAAAAGCGTTTATAGGTTTTCTCATTCAAATGAGTGAGTAAAAATCAAACGCATCATTTACATTCCTTTTGATAAGTTTTCATAAAGATAATAGAGCGCTTGCAATATGATACGTTTTGTATATATGCATTCATTACTCCATTGTGGATGATTATTTTTTATCATTATAATCGTTATTTGAAAGCCGCGTCATATCACTTGGCACGGCTTTCTTTTATGAATGCTATCTTTTATGATGGAGTTATCCTATTAAAAGCCCCCCCACGCCGTTCTTTATTCTGTTTTATCAGTTATATTGACAACATTATCCCTTTCATACACCTCACAATTTTTTGGAA
>NZ_JBHIPJ010000017.1:0-1189 GCF_042195945.1 Bartonella sp. AP30XZML
AACAAGCATTATTTATTCAATGATCTTAGAGACGATACCGGCACCAACAGTACGACCACCTTCACGAATAGCAAAACGAAGTTTCTCTTCCATCGCTATCGGAACGATCAACGAAACATCCATCGCAACATTGTCACCTGGCATAACCATTTCCGTTCCTTCTGGAAGCGTAACAATACCTGTAACATCCGTCGTGCGGAAGTAAAACTGAGGACGATAATTCGTGAAAAATGGTGTATGACGTCCACCTTCATCTTTTGTCAAAATGTAAGCTTCTGCTTTAAACCGTGTATGAGGTGTAACGGATCCTGGCTTTGCCAATACTTGACCACGCTCAATCCCTTCACGGTCAACACCACGTAGCAGAGCCCCTATATTATCACCCGCTTGACCTTGATCCAAAAGCTTGCGGAACATTTCAACGCCTGTAACCGTCGTCTTAGACGTTGGACGAATACCGATAATCTCGATTTCCTCTCCAACTTTAATAACACCACGCTCAACACGACCCGTAACAACGGTTCCACGACCCGAAATCGAAAATACATCCTCTATCGGCATCAAAAATGGTTGATCAACAGGACGTTCAGGGGTTGGAATATAATTATCAACTTCACTCATTAAAAGACGAACAGCATCTTCACCAATGCTTTTATCCTTATCCTCAAGGGCTGCCAACGCAGAACCCTTAACAATTGGTATATCATCGCCTGGAAAATCATATTTGGATAAAAGTTCCCGAACCTCAAGCTCTACAAGCTCCAAAAGTTCTGCATCATCAACCTGATCAACTTTATTAAGAAAAACAACAATTGCTGGAACACCAACCTGACGTGCAAGCAAAATATGCTCACGCGTCTGAGGCATTGGTCCATCAGCTGCTGAAACAACCAAAATAGCACCATCCATCTGTGCTGCCCCTGTGATCATGTTTTTCACATAATCAGCGTGTCCTGGACAATCAACGTGCGCATAGTGACGATTTTCCGTTTCATACTCAACGTGTGCTGTAGAAATAGTAATTCCACGTGCGCGTTCCTCTGGCGCAGCGTCAATTTGGTCATAAGCTTTAAATTCACCAAAATATTTCGTAATCGCTGCTGTCAACGAGGTCTTCCCATGATCAACGTGACCAATCGTACCAATATTAACATGCGGTTTTGTTCGTTCAAACTTGCTCTTCGCCATT
>NZ_JBHIPJ010000018.1:0-1972 GCF_042195945.1 Bartonella sp. AP30XZML
ATGCATGTTTTGTCTTTTAATCTCTTGAGACAGCAGTCCCATGCCTTTTGTGGTGATTTTTGCGGAAGGAATGACTTTTTCAGTTCCATTTTCGGTTTGAATAGTGAGGGTTGAGCAATCCATTAGTCCTTTTTGGATTTTGTCTTGATAAGGCAATAAGTGAGCCCCGAAAGTGCGTCGATAAACCCATCTTTTTTTCTGTAAGAAGAGAATGAACTGTTTTGGTTGCATTTCGAGCACTTTAGCGGCTTCTGTAAGACCGAAGAGCCCTTCAGAGCGTTGTAAGCTTTCCAAAGCCATGGCTTTTGGTTTTAAATCTTCAATGATGATGTCTTTACGCTCATTTTCATTTTTTAGATGAGTTAATACACCTAACATTACTTGTGGACTTGAGTAATCGATTTGCGGTGTAACAACTTGCTTTGCACGCCGTTCGCATTCGATAAAGTATTCTCTTGCTTGCTTTCCTTTTTTATTACGCTCGACCATGGCAAGCTCTTTCGCCATGTCTAAGGTAAGATAGTATTCTACTGCTATGGCATTGTTCGCTTCCATTTTTTTGTGGAAGCGAATAAAGTCCCTTCCATCAAGGAAAGCATAGGTCATAATACGTTTTTTTATCCAAGTAGAAAAATCTTGTTTACTCTCCAAAAAGACATGTAATTCACGTGCATTTACTGTCTGAACGCTTTCTTCGTTAATGGTGTTATTTGTAATAGCGATAGGATTATTCATAAGTTTACTCCATCCGATCATTTAATAAGAGNGTTACTGTCTTTAACAAAGTCGTGAGGTATATTTCCATTGAAACACTGCTCTTCACATTCTTTCAGATAGAATTCGGCAATATCTTCAGAGATATCTTCGCAACGATTAGTCGTTGGTTCAATACGCAAAATTTGGACAGCATTATCGGTTTGGTCGATAAATTTGATTATGTCCTTTTCTTCTAAGAAAGGACCAGATTTAGCGAGATTTTGTTCTTCATTTTCGCAGATGACTAAGAGAATTTCATCAGAATTTATAAACACTGGTTTATTCACAAATGCCTCCATACTGCCTATTGGCAAAAGTTATTTTCTAAGATATGGAACATATATTTCATTATTTATGAAAAATGTCAATATAAAAATTCAGAAAACATGAAATTTTAATAAAGTGTAGGTTAATTATGGATAAACTAATGTTAGAAAAACTTTGGAATTGTGGAGATAAAAAAGTGATGGCTGCTATTATTTTTTGTCTGAAGAACAAGAATTCTGAAGAATCGTTAAAACAGCTTTCTGAACTTCGGGATTTGCTTGATAATACAGTTGAATAAACTGTTCAGATTCTTTGATTAGAAAAGGGGGGATTTCGCCAAAAAAATCAATAATTTCTATTAATTCACTTGCTTTTATTGATCTTTTTGTACCTGAATCATGCAACATACTAGTTAGGGTAGATGGTAACACTCCTAAATGCTTGGCTAGCATTTTCTTACTACCATGACCATTTTTAGCTAATTGCGCATTAAGCCATACCTTTAACTGATCTGATTCCATAAAATACAAAGTCTTTCATATGAAATGAAAAATCAATAAAAAAAATATGAAATTTTATCTTGATAAAATTCATAAAATATGAAATTTTATCTTTATGAAAAAAGAACCTGCGTATACTATAATAAAATATCTAGGGGGGGCTGTTAACGTTTCGCGTATTTTGAAGAAATGTAAAGGTGCTGTTTATCGTATCACTTATTCTAAAGAGAAGGGTGGTTCTAATGGATTGTTTCCTTCAATTTATCAAGCGCAGTTATTAACCTACGCGCGAGATCATGGGATAGATTTGCGTCCTGATGATTTTTTTTATCCCGAGCGCTTGCAGAGATTAATGCAAGAGCAAGTCCCCCCAATGTCGAAAATTTGCAAGAGCTGCGGTGTTGATCACACCGGAGAAACTTTACAGCATTAAGGAGACAAAGATGGCT